>VGML01000170.1 GCA_016866415.1 Bacteroidota bacterium
TTTGGATTCCTGTATTTTCATCAGGGTTTAATGTTGAGAACTATGAATTGAATATTTTCAATCGATGGGGACAATTGGTGTTTAAAACAGAAGACTACCTTCAAGGTTGGAACGGACAATTCAATAATGAGACGGTTCAAGATGGCGTTTATACTTTTAAAATAACCTACCGTAACGCTAAGGAAAAGATCAATCAAGTGCATGGTGGACACATTAACCTAGTAAGATAATTAAAGAAAACTCAAACTTTTTCGAAATTAAATTTCGACTTCTTCAATTCTTCAATTTCTTTGTGGTTATTCATCAGCCTGATTTCCTTATCAAACGAGCAGATTTTACTATTGCTAAAACGTTCGTTCGCAATCTATAATTTTAGAAAAGCCCGAAACAACAAATCTTGTATTGTAAGATTAATCTTATTTGGCTGAACTAATAAACTGCTGTAATAAAAAAGAATACTAAGGAAATCCATCCTAAAACATTCCAAAATCTTTTATCAATTATCATAAAAATTTAATTAAGTTCTTAAACCAAAATAAATGAAGTTTATAACTTCAAGAACTCCTCAAAACCAACAATTACCGGTTTTTGTACCGTGGTATTCTTTTCAATAATTTTCTCAAATGCTTTTAGATTTCCAACTTTGATTTTCTCAAATTCACCTTTTGCATTATCAAATTGTTTTCTCAAAGATGCGACGTTTTCCAATTGCGTGGAGGATGGAGCTCCGTAATACGATGAAATTGTTCCGTAAATATCGTTCAGTTTTTCTCTTAATTGTGGCTCACCAGCTCCGACGTAGTTATCTCCTTTCGTTACAACTAATTTGTCGCGTAATGCATCCAACTCAATTGCTAGTTTGTCAACGGTTTTATTTGGAGCACTGTTTTTCTTTTTGAATTCCTCTACTTTTTCGTCCCATTGATCTAATTGGTAAACGAAATAAGCCAAATCTTGAACGAAATCAAAGAGCTCTTTTGTAACGCGTTGTTGGTCAGTTCGCTCATTTATTGTAAACGTTGAATTTGGATCGTATTGTACTTCGATTTCTTGTTCAAATACATCGCTGCCTTTTGTGATTTTCACCTTGTATTTTCCTGCTTTAACTGTAGGAGCTCCAGCTGCAGAAAAACCTTTTCCTTTTGCCACTTTTGGAGCCAGTGCATTGAATCCCCATTCGATTGTATTGATTCCTTTTTGTTTTCCAGCTTCTAGTTTTGAAACAAGATTTCCATTCATATCAACGATTTCAGCTACCATCTTTCCGAACGTATGGCGCTTTGGAAGGAAATAACTTATTTTAGCATTGGATGAAGGATTATCTCCTACAAATTGATTTTCAGAGGCAGTTCCACCAAAGTTACTTTTTTCACTAATTGTGAAAGGTTTCGTTTCGAAAAAGGTCAAATTAGATTTTAACAAACCATCCGTGACGTTACGAAGTGGAGAAATATCATCTAAAATGATTATTCCTCTTCCGTGAGTTGCAGCTACAAGTGAATTCTTCTCAGGGTGCAATTCCAAATAGTGAACGGCTACTTTCGGGAAATTATTGGTAAACTGCGACCAACTTGCTCCACCATCCAACGAAATATGCAATCCATTTTCAGCGCCTAAAAATAAAAGATTTTGATTTTTGTAATCTTCCTGAATATTGCGAACAAACGAACCGATTTCTGTTGTAGCAATCGACTTCCAAGTCTTACCGAAATCTATTGTTTTATAAACGTAGGGTTGATAATCATTCTTCGCGTGTCCATCAAAAACTGCGTATGCAATTTCTTTTCCGTGAACACTCGCTTCAATGTGGTAACACCATGTATTAGCAGGTAAACCAACAATGTTTTTTGTCAAATTAGTCCACGTTTTTCCACCGTCTTGCGTCATTTGGACATTTCCATCATCTGTTCCAACCCAAATAACTTGATCAGTTAATGGAGATTCAGCAATGGTAAAAATGGTGCAATGATTCTCCGCGCCGGAATTATCAGCTGAAAGACCACCTGACTCTTCTTGATTTTGTTTGGTTTTGTCATTGGTTGTCAGATCTGGAGAAATTTTCTTCCAACTATCGCCTCGATCATCTGAAATGTGAACGAACTGACTTCCTGCATACAAACGATTTGGCTGGTGTTTGCTAGTAGTTATGGCTGCATTCCAATTGAAACGCAATTTCGGGTCACCATCTACAGGATATGGTTTAACGACTTTCAATTGTTGTTTCGCTACATCAAAACGCCAAATGGCTTCAGCACCTTGCATTTCTGAATAAACCACATTCGGATCAGTTGGATGCGGATAAACACGGAAACCGTCACCCTGTCCAACCAATTCCCAATCTCTTGATTCAACACCACCTGGACTTGCAGAAGGACCAAACCACGAATTATTATCTTGCAAACCACCGTAAACATAAAAAGGTGTTCGGTTGTCAAGACTCACGTGGTAAAACTGACTTAGCGGTAAATTTTCAATTATTTCCATACTTGATCCACCATCAAGCGAACGATACAATCCACCATCTGTAGCCGCAAACATTTTACTTGAATTCGAATAATCGAAAACAATATCGTGAATATCAGAGTGCATCGAACCTAAATTCTTGAACGTTTTACCGCCATCTCGACTGATCGAGCCAAAAAGTCCAGCTTTGGTTACAATATCTGGGTTTTTTGGATCTACTGTAATTCGTGAAAAATAAAATGGTCGAACGGTTAAGGCAAAATCTCCATTCAAAAATTTCCAATTCGCACCACCGTCATCGGAACGATACAAACCTTTCTCTTCTTTTTTCTCTGCCTCCATGACCGCGTAAACAATCTGAGGATTCGAAGGAGCAATCGTTACGGCAATTCTACCCAATTTTCCTTTTGGTAAACCATTCTGCAATTTTTGCCACGTTTTTCCTCCATCGGTAGATTTATACAAAGCACTATTCAATCCACCTGAATTGAATGAATGAGCCGTTCTTCTGAACTCCCAAAAAGCTGCGTAAAGCACATCCGGATTGGATGGGTCCATTACTAATTCAGAACAACCTGTCGTATTGTTGACGAAAAGAATTTTGTTCCAGGTTTTACCCCCGTCCTCCGTTTTGTAAACTCCGCGGTCATCACTATTTCCCCACAAGGCGCCAAGCGCTGCGGCATAAATGATATTTGAATTTTTTGGATGAATTTGAATCGAAGCTATACGGTCCGTTTTTTCAAGACCCATTTTTGTCCAATTTTTACCTCCATCAGTCGTTTTGTAAATGCCATCACCCATTGAAACACTGTTACGTGTCCATGTTTCACCTGTACCAACCCAATAGGTATTATCTGGATCGTTTGGGTCAATGGTTACAACCCCAATTGATTGACAATAGCCATCAAAAATGGAATTAAATCGCACACCACCATCTTGTGATTTCCAAACGCCACCTCCTGCCGAACCTATTAAAACGATATTGGAATTCTTCGGATGTAATTCAACATCAGAAACCCGACCACTCATAAGTGCTGGACCAATATGACGAGCTTTCAGATCGCCAAAATACTCACCTGCAACCATTTTCTCCTGCGACAAAGCAGAAAAAGACACACCCGTAACGAGTGCACAAAACGCTATTCGAAACATACTTTTAATTTATTTCTTTGGAAACTTGAAATCTTTTTCGTCGAAAGTTGGGTTAATTTCAACTTTTTCAAATTGAATGACCTGAGCACCTTCATCTTTTATTCCATTACTATTGGAAAATGCTATATAAACACCATTTACTTCTTGGTAATCGCTGAATTTTGCTTGCGAAATTTTTCCTTTCATTTCGCCTTCTTTGATTTCAGCCTCAACCATTACTGGAACGTTGTTTTCTTTATCCAAATAGTAAAATTCAACATTCGGAACTTCTTGTCCTTCAACCAACATTGTTTTTTTCTCCAATTTGATTTTATTACACTCTGTTCCTTCTACTTTTTCAGTTCCAAGAAGAGTTGCAGTATAACCCAATGACTTATAATTTATTAACGCATTCGGAAACTCTTTCATAGCACGTTTTGCATTTTCTGACGTTTCAGCAGTTCCTTCTTCTGGTTCCATGGTCATGAAATTAGTTGACCAGCTTTTCTCTCCGTCAAAAGCACCCATAGTCATGGTGTTACCCATAAAAGTAACTTTCGTATACATACGGCCATCTCTCAGCGTAACAACCTCCACAGGGATTTTCATCCCGCCTTGTTCTACGTTTGCAGTCATGCGCATTCCGTTTACGGCGTCCCATTTTTTACCGCCGATGGTTTCGTGGTAGGCTTTAATAATTTCATCAACATTTTGAGCTACAAGCGACTGAACAGAAGCAAAAGCAAAGAATAAAAAGAGTAATTTTTTCATTTTCATTAAATTTAGTTAATCAAAGATAGTTTTCTTTTCAATAATATGGAAAGAATGGGATGATTGTTTTGGTAAGAGGATGATACCGATTTGGTTAAGTACGGTGAATCACTTCTTAAAATTCCCAGCAACAATCAAATCCTTCGTTCCGTGCGTCCACGAATAGAAACCTTCTCCTGATTTCACACCTTTTTTGCCCGCGGTAACCATATTTACTAATAGTGGACAAGGCGCGTATTTTGGATTTCCAAAACCATCGTGAAGAACTTGCAAAATTGCCAGGCAAACGTCCAAACCTATAAAATCAGCTAATTGAAGTGGTCCCATCGGATGAGCCATACCCAATTTCATAACTGTATCGATTTCCTCAACACCTGCAACGCCTTCATAAAGCGTGTAAATTGCTTCATTAATCATCGGCATTAGAATTCTGTTTGCTACAAAGCCCGGATAATCGTTTACTTCAACTGGAACTTTCGCTAATTTTCTAGAAGTTTCCATGATTAATTCAGTAACCTCATCAGAAGTAGAATAACCACGGATGATTTCAACCAATTTC
>VGML01000171.1 GCA_016866415.1 Bacteroidota bacterium
ATCCCAAAATAAGATTCGCCATCTGACGTCATCCTCACCGTAACAGCGATTTCCTTTACACCAATAATATCCTCTTTCTCTCATATCTATTTTTTTCTTTTCCAATCACTTAGATTCGTACTAACACCAATAGCATGATTCTGACCTGCTTTAGAATAAATCATAATCCCATAATCAAATCGAACTTTTTTTAAATATATTCCAACACCAAACGAAAATCCTGCGAGACCAGGCCGATTATAGACTCGCAGTTGCTGATGACGATGAAAATCAAAACCTGTTCTAAAATGAATTGATTTTGAAGCAATTAATTCTACCTGTAAATTAAGATGGTTAGCGAGTTTCTCAATAAATCCTGGAGTATTAACAGGGATGGTATCTCCAGTCAAGGCGTCATAAGTAGGCTTCTCATTTGGATCTTGATAAACGATATCCCATCTATTCAACTGTTTTGCAAGAAGCGAAAAACGAAAAGGAGCGTGTTTCAACTTATAAGATAAAGATGCTTGAACATCAATGGGAAGGCTCGTTTTCCGGTTTGAAGTATATTGTTTAAAACTTGTGCCTATTCCTTTAGTAACCAATGTGGCAGAAAACAAATTGTTAGGATGCTTATAAACTGCAGAAAAAATTGAAGAGAATGCATAAGCGGAATACGTTTCTAAATGCGAACCCAAAACGTTAAATCCAACACCTAAAGAGATCACAGGATTAAATTCCTTTGAGTAAAGCATTCCAACTGAGTAGTCCAAAGCACCAAAGTTACCTAGTGAATTACCTCCAATATCAGTTGCTTCAAATGAACCATAATTTGCATATTTGATTAGCGGAGAAAAAATACCGAATTTGGTATTAAAAGCATATTGAACTGAACCAAAATTAACTCCTGTTGGAAGTATTGTCTGATTTAAAGCAAGTTGATTAGCCATACTTTTTTGCAGTAAAGCTGGATTCTCAGAACTTAGGACTAAATCATTATCAACAACACTTATCAAATTATTTCCTGTACCTATGTTTCGCGCAACATAAAACCCATTAAGATATTGAAATCCATTTGTCCCAAAATTATATTGACCAAATGCCGAAAAATAGCTAAGATAAATAACAAAATGGGCAATCCTCATGGGGTATAAACGAATTTGATCTAAAAAAATTGTTACTTTTTTCTGTAAATTTAGTTTAAAGTTGTTATTTTCAGATTCAATTTGCGTTAAGAAGAAATAAATGCTTATGAAAAAGTCTACACCAAAATCCATTTTACTTGTAGGTCATCATGCCTTTGATCATGCAGAAAATATTGAAAATAACATTAATAAACAGTTCAAATTGAATTATTTGACATACAAGAGAAAAGATCCTTTCGACGATTTATCCTCTAACAAATTGTTAATTAATGATATTGAAATTGACTATAATGGTTCATATGATTTAAATAATTTAACATTAGCTCTTTCATTTATTATAGAGCACGATAAAAAATTGATTAATAGCGACATAATTATAGGAGACCCAAGTGAATTATTATTTCAAGCGTTTTCATTCGCTCGATTGAAAGAAAATCCGCTGTTTTTCAAGCAAAACATTTCAAGAAGGTTAAAAATTGATAATGCTCTGAATTTATTTATTTATCCGATGGGAATGGTTTGTCAAGACATACGAAAAGAGATTTCAAATTTAATTTATGTATTAAAAAAACATGAGTCAAAGACTTTTTTATTACGTAAAGAGGAAAAAGATTTAGATCAAATATTAAATAATATTCTTCATGAAATTGAAAATAACTCAATCTATGAGATAGAGGAAAAACTTGAAGGACTAGAGCATTTGACAGGGAAGCCAAAAGAACTATTTACAGATTAAAAATAATTAATGGATCGCAGGTTACAAGACATTTTATTCAATGAATTTTCAAATCGTTACGACCGAGACATAATTTATGTCATTAAAGGTTATTTTAAAGGCGAGGATGTTAAAGACGTCAATCAAGAACTCATGGTACATTTCTACCAACTTATTGGCAGACTCTATGAAAGTGACTCAAATTTATTTTCAACTCGTTCTTGGGTAAGAACAATTGCTGAAAACTTCTGTAAATCAGAACTTAGAAAAAGAAATGGAAAAAGAAAAGTTCAACTCGTATACGATGAAGTTTCTGTAAATAACTCAAGGCATATTGAAGATTTCGAAATCGATAACTCAAGTGACAAGGATTTATATGACGCAATAAAAGATTTCCTTAATAATCTCACCAAGCGCGAAGCGCTAATTCTGAAAATGAAATATTACTACGGTAAACCATCTACTTACATTAGTAGAAAAATGAACGAAGCACACATAAACGTCTGCATTCAGCGAATAAAAGAGCGTCTAATGCGCAGAACAGGAATTGTAGACTTAGAGTCATTTGTAAACAGATACAATACCTATCTTTAAAAATTAATGTGCCGATCTTTTTTATCTGGAAAAATATCGGCGATTGTAACTAAAATACCCGTTTCTTCTACGTTTCCAAAATCTGGATTAACTGCGGTTCCGAAAGTTCGCATTGTTGGTGAAAGATTCATATAAATATTTACCAAAGGAGGAATAAACTCACCTTTATCTCGAACGTGTCCGTTCAAAACTTTAAAACCGTCTTTGAAATCTAATCCATCTAACTGGGATTCAACATATGTCTTGTCGTAGTTCTGAACCAACGGTTGAAAAGGTTGCATCAAATTATCCTTATCAGGAAAGTAATGGTGCATGAAATGTAATAGAAAATCTCGACAATCGGAATTATAGTTCGGATACATGGTGACTTTCCCAAAGAAATACTTTATTTCCGGATTGAATTTGATTAACGCACCTAAGCCATCCCAAATATTATCTAAAGCAAATAACCCTTTCCTTGGATTGACGCTCGGCTGATAATTGGGCTGAACCCAGCTTCTACCTAATTCAATCGTAAATGGTAAAAATTCCTTCACAAAACGCTCGGAAAAATCAAAATAGTGCGTTGTCGATAAATGAATAGTACCAGAACCATCCATCGCATCCTTGCATTTGATATAACGATATCCTCCAATGATTTCCTCATCTTCTGGTGACCAAAGCACCAATTGCTTGTAACAATGCTCATTTGTATCATACTCATCTAAGTCCATGGACTTGCCTGTTCCTCCACCTGATGCTCTAAAGGTCACTTCACGTAAACGACCAATTTCAAGAACTACATTTGGAGCATTCCAATTATCAACCACATAAATTTCATTATCCCCTTTTCGCGTTTTTCTTAAAAACTTATCTGGTGACAATTCACCTTTCAATATTTTTTTATCTATTGGTTCTATGATATCTTCCATAACTATTTTCTTAGCGAATAAACAATTTTTCGAATGTATTGTGCTGCTTCATAGTCGTTTAATTCTGAATTAAGTTCTGCACCTAAAATTGGGCTTCCTACCGTTATATTAATTGTCTTATTCCTTTGTCGGAATAATTCGTCGGAAAGCCAAAACATTTCAATATTTGCTTTTATTCCCAACCATTTTCTAAATTTTGATATGCGATAAAAAAACGGAGAAAGTTCTCCTTCAATATGAATTGGGACGATTGTCCGATTTAACTCTCGGGAATATACAACAAAGGTTTTTTTCCATTCCAAATCTTGAACAACACCATCAATTTTTCGGCTAACAAGTCCTGCAGGGAAAATACATATAGCATTTTCAGAACTAAAAGCGTTCTTGATTTGATCCCTCACTGAAAGATCATTTTTTCCATGTTTATTCACACCAATGAATAATCCGCGAAGGTTTTTCAAATTCATCAACAAATCATTAACAATGAATTTCAAATCGTTTCTTTGGTGACGCAATGCCACAATTAATCCAATAGCATCCATTCCACCGAGCGGGTGATTCATAGCCAATATGACAGGCCCATCCTTCGGGATTTGATCAATTCCATGAATATTAACGCGAATATTTAAGTAATTTAATACTGATTCACAAAAATCGATGTCTTGATATGCCTCATTTTCTCTAAGAAACTGATTTATTTCATCCTCGTGTAAGACTCTTCTAAGATAGGAAATTACAAATCCAGGAAGCCAGTGAATTAATTTAGGGTTCTTACTCTCTATCAATCCTTTTATGTCGATGAATTTTTCCTTGGTCACAAATCAAAATTAAACTTAATTAATAAATCAAATAACCAACAGTTTAAAGATTTCAACCAATTCTATGTTAGTATTCAAATTCCAATTTCAATCCGTCATAAGCCATGAAAACATTTGGTGGCAGTTCCAATTCAACATCTGAATGCTTACCAAACAAATGAGAAATATGAGTCAGATATGCTTTTTCGGGTTGAACAATATTAATGAAATCCAAGGCTTGTTCTAAATTAAAATGAGAAATATGTTCTGAACGATGCAATGCATTTACAATTAGTGTTTTAACACCTTTCAATTTATTAATTTCTCGACTTTCTATTTTCTTTGCATCTGTAATATAAGCGAAGTCTCCAAATCGAAATCCTTTAACAGGCATCTTGTAATGCATCACATTAATTGGAATTAAATTCAAATTATTACGTAATTCGATTGGCTCATCCTCAATCCTAAATAGATCCACTTTTGGAATACCCGGATATCGTTCCTCTGAAAAAACATAATGAAATTCTCTTCTCAAAGCCATTTCAACACGTTCTGTGCAATAAACTTCCATTGGACGCGACTCCAAATGATTGAATGCTCGAACATCATCCATTCCTGCGACGTGGTCTTTGTGCTCATGGGTAAAAATAACCCCTCGGAGTGATTTCACATTTTCACGTAACATTTGAAATCTAAAATCCGGACCTGTATCAATCACGTAATTTTCTTCTCCAACTTGAATTAGAATCGATGACCTAGTGCG
>VGML01000172.1 GCA_016866415.1 Bacteroidota bacterium
CTTAATTCCCTGAGCGGAAAAATTTTACGTATGAATACCGATGGTACTATCCCTTCTAATAACCCTGATCCAACGAGCTATGTATATTCTTATGGCCATAGAAACGTACAAGGGATGTGTCTTGCACCCAATGGACTTATTTACTTATCCGAACATGGCGCATCATCAGATGATGAATTCCAACTTTTGGAACCGGGAAGAAATTACGGTTGGCCTAATGTTGAAGGATTTTGTGATTTGTCTGGTGAGCAAACATTCTGTACAGCAAATAATGTCAAGGAACCGCTAACGGTTTGGACTCCAACCATTGCTCCTTCCGACATGATTTGGTATGAGAACTCAAATTTCCCAGAGTTAGATGGGAAAATGCTAATGACCGTATTGAAAGATAAAAAATTAATAGCTTTAGAGTTGAGTGCGGATGGAACAGGATACTTAGCTCAAGCTCATTACCTTACAAATCAGTTTGGTCGCCTTCGCGATATATGTATAGGTCCCGACAAAGAAATTTATTTAGCTACGAATGGTGCATCATGGTCGAATACAAATCCAAATACACACAGTATTATTCGATTGAAAGTAACAAATACCGCAGCAATTAATGACATAAACTCAATTAAATTGAGAGTATATCCAAATCCTACCGTTGATTTATTGTACGTACAATTGGAAACAAATCAAGAGAATATTTTAGCTGAAATAACCGATTATAGTGGTAGAAGTATTGCATCCTGCAAATTGGAGAACTTAAACACACCGCTCTCTGTTGTAAAATTAGCGAAAGGTTCTTATTACTTGAAATTAACTTCACCTGAAGGTATTTCAGTAGTAACAACTTTTATTAAAAATTAAGAGGATTAAAACATGAAAAAAATTGGTGTCATTCTAATAATTTTCTGTTTTTGTTCCGAACATATAATTTCCCAAACCAATATTCTTTTTACCAATTCTACATCGGAACAAGTTTTAAAAGGAAATTTCAATCCTAATAATTACCTTTCTTCAACTCCAATAAACCAACACGATGACATTGTTTCGTACATTCAGAACAATGTGAGTCCTGACTCCTTGAAAGCATATATTCTCAAATTAGCAACATTTGAAAATAGAAACACAGCTTCTGACACTATTTCTTCCACAACGGGAATTGGAGCTGCTCGTCGGTGGGCATTTCAGAAATTTTCAAGTTTTAGCGCACAAGCTGAGAATAGACTTATTCCCTCTTATTTTCAATTTGACAAAACTATTTGTAATGTTACGCAGCATCGAAATGTCATTGGCGTATTGCCTGGAACTGACACTTCCAATCACGAAGTTATAATAATCGAAGGTCACATGGATAGCCGTTGCGAAAATGAATGCGACATCACCTGTCAAGCGCAAGGTATAGAAGACAATGCTTCTGGTTCTGCATTAGTTCTCGAATTGGCTAGAGTGATGAGTAAATGCTCCTACAAAAACACCATTGTATTTATGCTAACCATCGGCGAAGAGCAAGGATTATATGGTGCAGATGCTTTTGCTGATTATTGTAATTTAAATGACATCCCCGTGAAGGCAGTTTTGAACAACGATGTAATAGGAGGAATTATTTGTGGGCAAACCTCTTCAGCGCCATCTTGCCCTGGATTGAATAATATAGATTCTACTCAAGTTCGGATTTTCTCTTATGGTGGCTATAATTCTATTCACAAACAATTGGCACGTTTTATCAAATTGCAATACAAGGAAGAATTACTTCCTCAAGTGACTGTTCCCATGATGGTTACCATTATGTCTGGTGAAGATCGTTCAGGAAGAGGTGGCGACCACATCCCTTTCCGACAGAATGGCTTTGCTTCGTGTCGTTTTACTTCGGCTAATGAGCACGGAGATGCATCGAACGGACCAGGATATACAGATAGGCAACATACAACTGATGATATTTTGGGGATTGATACAAACTCCGACGGTGTCATCGATAGCTTTTTTGTAGATTTTAATTATTTAGCGAGAAATGCTTGTATAAACGGAACAGGAGCAGCTATTGCGGCTATAGGGCCAAAAAAGCCTGATTTCAATACAGCTACAATTCCAGGTCCAGGAATAATTATTCATGTTACACAAGAAACAAATTACCCAACGTATAGAGTTGGAGTTCGCTCAACAACAAATGATTGGGATTCCGTTTATACGATTTCGGGTTACTACGACACCATTTTTCCTCCTGTTTCAAATGTTTATTACGTAAGTATAGCTTCGGTAGATGAAAATGGATTGGAAAGCTTATTCTCCAAAGAAATAGTAATTCAAAACAGTCAAATATCGGTCACTGAGCTTGAACAAGAATCGATACAACCTATAGAATTATTACAAAATCGACCTAATCCATTTGATGAAGCAACGATAATAGGCGTTATTGTAAATAAGGAATTCTCTTATAAAAAAGCGGAAATTGTGTTTTATGATTTCAATGGTAAAATTGTTGAGAATCTACCTATCGATTTATCACCTGGCGTGAACGAAGCTTTTTACCAACATGGTTATGGCAAAACGGGAACCTATTTCTATGCTTTGGTGATTGATGGTAAAGAAATACAACGTAAATCAATGATTTTTGCGAATTAGAAACAAATTATTGCAAAAGTCCTTTCAAAAATTCTGGTTCATATTTTTTAAATTGTAATTGTAAAAACATTAACGTTGGAGATATTTACGGATTGATTGCAAATATTCGTGGAATCGTTGTGAATATTCATTCAGATATTTCGAAAGACAACGGATTTAAAATTATTTCGTTTTAGAATTAGAATCACCTAAAATTTCGAGTCATGAAGACGGTAAGAGCACTTGTGTGTATGGCTATGATTTTGCCTTTAAATTTCAATTTAACGGCACAAATTTTAAATCAAAAGGAGGAATTGATTAATCATCTCCGAGATCACGTGAAACCAGGAATGACACAAGATCAAAAAGATAGTTTATATGAACTTGCTGAATCTCATCATGAAGAAAACAAGGCGAAAATAAAAGCGCTCGTCCTTGAATCACAAAAAGCCAATAAAAATTCATATAAATCAGATGATTGTAGTTTGTCAAATTGGGGATTTGAGAGTGGAAACACCGGAAATTGGGTAACCAATGGTTGTGTGGAATTACAAAATGGGGGAGTTGACACGTACAGCGGTTTTCCAAAAGTATACAACGGGGACTATTCATTGAAATTAAGTAACGATATGGATTACAGTTGCATTAATGCAGCTGCAGCAAGAACTTATTCGGTTCCGGCTTTTGGTCAGACATTTATTACCATTCATTTTGCTGTTAGTATTTTCAATTTCCCACACTTTTCCGATCAAGCTGCTAGTTTTAATTTCAACTTTTATGATGACCAAATGAACGCGTTACCTTGTCCGACTTACCAAGCATATTATTCATATGATCAAGGCCCAGTTGGCATTCCGAGTCTTCAGCAAACTCCTTTTCCGGCATCGAGTTACAACCCAATGGTAGCAGGAGATTTATTTTACAATTCCAATGTTAGTTTTTCCGATTGGCATCATGTGACAATTGATTTAACTCAATACGCAGGAACAGATGTTACCATGGTTTTTGAAAATCGTTGGTGCGCATTTGATGTGGATTGGATCTATACATATATTGAAGTTGATTGCCCAGTTAACAATAGTTTGCCCGTTCCTGTTTGTCTGCAAGATGAAGAAGTGGAACTTTGCGCACCGCAAGGGATGCTTGCTACATATGATTGGGAATTCAACAATTTAACATTGAACAATTCAGATCAATGCATAATTGCAAATAATCAGGGTACTTATACCTTGAATTTTCGTCCCGTTCATTTGGAATGCGCCGATACGTCTTACGAAATGAATTTTGTATTGATTGACAAACCTTTAGCCAATTTTTCGGTCGAAGAATTTTGTATTGGGCAACCAATAATTGTAAATAATCTAAGTGAGTTTGGAATCAATTACAAATGGATTTACAATGGTCAAGAAATTTTACAAAATGTTCCTAATTTGGTTTATGAAGAAGGAGAAGATTTATTGACATTAATTGCATTAACAGAAGGATGCACAGACACTATAATCAAGCCATTAATTGCCCGCAAGAATCCAATCCCAAAATTTGATTTTAAAAATGAGTGCGTTGGTTTTCCCTATAAAATCATAAATCTTTCAACAGACCATGAAAATGGACAATTGGATGTAAATTGGCATATTTCAACCGATTATCAAAGTACAAATTGGAATCCTGAATGCACGCCAACAAATGATGAAGCTTTTATAATCGCTCTTGAAGTTACGAATCAATTTGGTTGTTCTGTAGGAATAAGTGCAATTGCACAGGCTCATCCTATGCCGATTGCAAAATTTCGTCAGAGCAAAGATGTTCTTTTTGAAAACCAAGCATTTGTTCATTTTCAAGATGAGTCAACTGCTGATGTTAATTCATGGCAATGGTCAATTGGAGATCAACAAGTTTATGGTGGCTCAGATTTCTATCATGAATTTATGAGTTCTGGAATACATCAAGTTTCCTTAATTGTAAAAAATGAATTTGGTTGCAGTGATACTTCCATCAACCAACTTGAAGTTATTCCTTCATTAACTATTTTTGTTCCAAACACGTTTACGCCGAACGGAGATGAAATCAATCAACTATTTTATCCTGTATTTTCTGGTTCCGACATTGATCGTAAAAACTACTCTTTTTTAATTTACAATCGTTGGGGAGAAGTAGTATTTCAAACTGCGAACATTCAAGATGCATGGGATGGGTTGCATGAAGGAAAACCTTGTATGCAAGGGACTTACAGTTGGGAAATCGCATATGTTGAAAATTCGAGTAAAGCACTTAAGCGTCTTTATGGTAGCGTAAA
>VGML01000173.1 GCA_016866415.1 Bacteroidota bacterium
AATCTCTTTCGGAAAGGTGACAAGCATTGCCATATTGATCTCCAGCAATTTGAATTTCAATGTGTCGTGGTTCTTCGATGAACTTTTCCATGTAAATCCCGTCGTTTCCAAAAGCGGCACCTGCCTCTTGACGTGCAGAATCCCATGCAGCTTCAATATCTTCTTCTTTCCAGACAATACGCATCCCTTTTCCTCCACCTCCTGCAGTTGCCTTTAGAATAACGGGATATTTAATTTCTTTCGCTGATTTTTTCGCATCGTTCAGGTCTTTCAACAAACCTTTAGAACCAGGAATACATGGAACCCCTGCGGCAATCATGGTTGCTTTAGCTGTTGCTTTGTCTCCCATCCCAGCAATTTGTTCAGGTAGCGCTCCAATAAATTTTATTCCATGCTTTTGACAAACGCTAGAGAATTCCTCATTCTCAGATAAGAAACCATAACCAGGATGAATCGCATCTGCATTTGTTATTTCCGCAGCGGCCATAATGCTCGGTATCGATAAATAGGATAATTTACTCACAGGAGGGCCGATACAAACTGCTTCATCAGCGAAACGCACAGGTAAACTATCTTTATCTGCAGTGGAATAAACGGCAACGGTTTTTATTCCCATTTCTTTACATGTGCGTATTACGCGCATCGCGATTTCACCGCGATTGGCAACTAATATTTTTTTAAACATAGTTGTTGTTGTTAAGTTAATATTGGAGAGAACGACTTATGATGGATCTACCAAAAATAATGGTTGATCGTAATCTACAGGACTTGAATTATCCACCAATACTTTCACAATTTTTCCTGAAACTTCAGCTTCAATCTCGTTGAAAGTTTTCATCGCTTCAATGATACAAAGTTTATCACCTTTTTGAATAGTAGAACCTACATTTACAAATGGATCTTTGTCAGGACCAGGTGTACGATAAAACGTTCCAATCATTGGTGATTTTATCGTGATATACTTTGAATCGTCAGCGCTAGCTGTGTTTTCTGAGTTTGAAGCAGGCGAAGGCGTGTTTGAAACAACAGGAGCAGAAGTTACGGCAATTGGTGCACTTTGAACCATTTGTTGTGGTGCTTGCACATATATAGGTTGCTCTGTGGAATGCGAAGATCCTCCACTAATCGTAATTTTAAACCCTTCACGCTCAATATCTACCTTTCTTATACCAGTTTTAGAAACTAGTCTGATTAAGTCTTTTATTTCCTCTAAGTTCATGCTGTTTTTTTTTTGTAAAAGTAATTGTTTTTATGAATTATAGGCCCATTTTAAATAAACAGCCCCCCATGTAAATCCTCCCCCGAAAGCTGACAATATGAGCGTATCACCTTTCTTTAGTTGTTTTTCATAATCCCACAAACATAAAGGAAGTGTTCCGGCCGTTGTGTTTCCGTATTTCTCTATGTTTATCATGACCTTTTCTTTGGGCAATCCCATACGATCGGCTGTTGCGTCGATAATTCTCAAATTTGCCTGATGCGGAACCAACCAATCTACATCATCACTCGTTAGATTATTTTTATCCATGATTTCCGCTGAAACTTCTGCCATATTGGTTACAGCGAATTTGAATACTTGTTTGCCCTCTTGTTTTACAAAGTGCATTCTTTTCTCAACAGTCTCAACAGTTGGAGGGTTCAAAGATCCGCCAGCTGGCTGAACTAAAAATTCCACTCCCGAACCATCACTTCTTAATATGAAATCAATTACGCCTAACCCTTCGTTGTTTGGCTCAAGTAATACAGCGCCTGCTCCATCACCAAAAATCACACAAGTTGCACGATCTTGATAATCTAAAATGGAAGTCATTTTATCAACCCCAACAACGATTACTTTTTTATAACGCCCTGTCTCAATAAATTGGGCTCCTGTAGAGATGGCATATATGAACCCTGAACAAGCTGCCTTTAAATCAAATCCCCAAGCATTCTTCAATCCAGCTTTGTCACAAAGCAAGTTCGCGGTGCTAGGAAAAGGATAATCTGGAGTAACTGTAGCTAAAACTACAAGATCAATTTCTAAGGGGTTGGTATTTGTTTTCTCAAGTAGTCCCTTAACTGCTTCAACAGCCATGTCTGATGAAGCACCATTTTTCATAATACGTCTCTCTTTTATTCCCGTACGAGTGGTAATCCATTCATCCGAGGTATCAACTATTTTGGCGAGATCTTCGTTGGAAAGAACATCTTTTGGAACAAATCCTTGAACTCCAGTAATAGCAGCGGTAATTTTATTCATAGTTTAGTTAAATGCCTCATTAATTTTAGTTGCCAACCCATAAAATGATACATCATATGCGTGCAAAATCATATTTTTTACCGCAATATCATTTGAAATCCCATGACCAATAATTACATTTCCTTTAACTCCTAAAATAGGTGTTCCTCCGTAATTTTCGTAATTGAATCTATCAAAATACGCGTCTTGTATTCCACGTTTTTTCATCAATGTATAAATCCCTTCGGCTTCCTTCAAAACGACATTCCCAGTAAAGCCGTCACACACAATGACATCTGCTTTTCCCATGAAAATATCGCGACCTTCAAGATTTCCAGTGAAATTCACCTCGTCAGATTCTTGAAGCAGTTTATGCGCTGCTAAAGTCAAAAGATTACCCTTGGAGTCTTCCTCTCCTATGTTTAGGAGAGCTACTCGAGGATTCTCAACACCATGAACATGTTTTGAATAGAGAGCGCCTAAAACTGCGAATTGATATAAGACGTCCGCTTTGCAATCCGCATTTGATCCAACGTCCAATAATATTGTTTTTGAGCCATCAATTGCAGGTAAGGTTGATGTGATACAAGGACGAATAATCCCAGGAACTGTGTTTAATTTATACATTGAACCAACGAGCATTGCACCAGTGTTACCCGTGCTCGCAAAAACATCAATTTCTCCCTTGAATAATAGTTCGAAACCAACAGCGATAGAACTGTTTGGCTTTTTTGCGATGGCTCGCGTTGGATGATCGTGAAAAGTAATCACCTCTGGAGCATGAATAACTTCAAGATTTGGGTTTTGTATATTTTTTTGAGAAAGCCAATTTGAAATAACTGGTTTATTTCCTATGAGAAAAATCTTGGAATCAGTAGGTAATTCAGCGCATGCCAAAACGGCACCAAACAAATTGGCTTCTGGAGCAAAATCACCACCTGAAACATCAAGACCGATTCTCATTTGTGAAAAATCGATAAAGACTTATTCAGCCGCAACTTCTTTTTCAGCAACTACTTTACCTTTGTAGTATAATTTTCCTTCATGCCAATGAGCATGATGAAATAAATGTGGCTGACCAGTTGTTGAACATGTAGCCACATTGCTTGCAACAGCTTTCTTGTGCGTTCTTCTTTTGTCGCGACGGGTTTTGGAAATTTTGCGTTTAGGATGTGCCATAACTTGTTTATTATCAATTTAAATTTTTCAAAGCAGACCATCTAGGGTCAGTTTCATCGTTTTCTTTTTTTTCTTTGGCTTGAAATTTTTCAATCAATTTCAACATTTCTTCATCACATTTTCCTTCCTCATGTATTGGTCTTAATGGCAATGAAACTGTAATTAGTTCATAAATTGGTTGACGAACATCAATTTCAAAACTATCGGGAGAAATGACAATCAAATTTTCATCATCAATTGATTCCAGACCGAATTTGTAAATTAAGTCAAGTTCACCTTCAATTTCAGCATCCATAGCAGCGTTGCATCGCGAACAAACCATTTCAACTGTACCATCAACTTGAAAAGAGGCTGAAAGCATGGTTTCTTTTTTTTCTAAATCTAACCAAACTTTCAGTTTCCCCTTTTCAATCAAGGAATAGGGCAATGTTTCAAAGAACGAGTCATCAACGTCAAATTCAAATTCGTGTTGGCCTAGTTTTAATCCTACAAAGGGTATTTTAAAGGCGTCAGTCATTTGAATCCAAAATCAAAAAATCGAACTGCAAATGTAATAATTTTATTTTAAAAGAAAAAACTCTTGTTTACTCCTCCTTTTCTCCATATTTCTTTTGTTTGTCATCCAAATTAAATGGTAATGGATTGGAAGAATTTTGTTTGAGGAAATTCCTATTTTTGAATAGGTCTAAGGCCAAATAAATAGCACTTCTAAATGATTGCTCAGAAGCTAAATTTTTTCCAGCAATGTCGAAAGCTGTTCCATGATCTGGAGAAGTTCTAATTATAGGCAAATCGGCTGTAAAATTTACGCCATCGTCGAATGATAATGCCTTAAACGCTGCCAGACCTTGATCGTGATACATCGCCAAAATTCCATCAAACTGATTTTTAATTTCTGAACCAAAGAAACCGTCAGCCGCAAAAGGGCCATATGCAAGGATGCTTTCATTTTTCGCTGCTGAAATTGCAGGAAGTATAATTTCTTGCTCTTCACTTCCAAGTTTCCCATTTTCTCCAGCGTGAGGATTCAAACCGAAAACTGCGATTCGGGGACGTTGAATGCCAAAATCTTTTTTTAAACTGTTTTCGAATTGCTTTATTTTTGAGAGAATTAAGTCTTTGCTCAAGGCGGCACTTATCTCTTTCAAAGGTAAATGAGTCGTTACTAATGCGACTCTTAAAAATGGGGAAACCAACACCATCAAGGCATTTTTTACTCCGGAAAGGTCAGCCAAGTATTCCGTATGTCCTGGAAACTGAAATCCTGCTTTTTGAATATTATCCTTTGAAATTGGAGCAGTCACCAGAACATCTATTTTACCCGATGCAATATCATTGGTGGCAGATTCAAGAGATTGGAACGCGTATTTCCCTCCTAAATCATTAGAAACTCCTGGGTTAATCTCAAATTCATCAATCCAAACATTAATTAAATTAATCTTCTTGTTTTGAATTTCATTGGCTGAT
>VGML01000174.1 GCA_016866415.1 Bacteroidota bacterium
TTACATTATTCTTGGGCGCAAGTATCACTCTAAATGCTCAAACTACAAAAACCTACGGAGGAGTTAAATTTCCCACAAAGGTTGAAGTTGGTAATGCTACCTTGGAATTAAATGGAGGTGGCGTAAGAGAAAAATATTGGATTGACTTGTATGCGGCAGCATTATATGTCCCAAAGAAAACAGACGAAGCAGGGAAAATTGTTTATGCGAATGATGAGCAGGCCATTCATATTAAAATTATTTCAAGTAGCGTTACTCGTGAGCGATTTATCGAATCGACAACCGAAGGTTTTAAAAATGCTGGTCACGGAAAAGCAACAGATGCAGAGATTAAAAAATTCATGGGTTTCTTTTCAGATGAATTCAAAATCGGTGATAAAATTAATCTAGAATTTGTTCCAGATAAAGGAACGATTGTTCAGAAAAATGGAACAGTTAAAGGAACTATTCCTGGATTAGATTTTAAAAAGTGTCTTTTCGCTATTTGGTTGGGTTCAAAACCAGCTTCTGCTGATTTAAAGCAAGGAATGCTCGGTAAGAATTAAGAAAGCTAAAATTTATTTCAAGGTCGACTCAATAACAGTCGGCCTTTTTTATGAATCATAGTCTTTCGTTAGATTTAAAATCCTAGCTTTTAGCTATCTTTGCAAAAATTTAATTTATCACAATGCTTAGTGTAAATAATCTATCGCTTCAATTTGGAAAACGCGTTTTGTTTGATGAGGTAAATGTTAAGTTCGTCAATGGAAATTGTTATGGCGTTATTGGTGCCAATGGAGCGGGAAAATCCACATTTTTAAAAATCCTTACTGGTGATCAAGATCCTACAACAGGTAGGGTAGAGTTGGAGCCTGGAAAACGAATGGCAGTTTTGAAACAGAACCACTTTGAATTCGATCAATGTCAAGTGCTTCAAACTGTAATCATGGGGCATAAACGTCTTTATGAAATAATGGTTGAAAAGGATGCGCTTTACGCCAAGCCAGATTTTTCAGAAGAAGATGGGATGAAAACAGCTGAGTTGGAGGGTGAGTTCGCCGATTTAGAAGGTTGGAATGCAGAAACGGATGCCGCAACATTATTAAGTAATTTGGGTATTGAGGAATCCAAACATTATTTATTAATGGAAGAGCTTTCGAATGATTTAAAAGTTCGCGTGCTTTTAGCTCAAGCCTTATTTGGAAATCCAGATGTTTTGATTCTCGATGAGCCTACTAATGACCTTGATTTGAAAACTATTTCCTGGTTGGAAGACTTTCTAATGGATTTTAGAAATACCGTAATCGTAGTCTCTCACGACAGACACTTCTTGGATACAGTTTGTACCCATATTTGCGATATCGATTTCAGTAAAATCAATCTATTTACAGGGAATTACAGCTTCTGGTATCAGTCTTCTCAACTTGCAGCTCGTCAACGTGCAGATAAAAATAAAAAAGCGGAAGACAAGAAAAAGGAACTTATGGAATTTATTTCCCGTTTTTCTGCAAATGCCGCTAAATCAAAGCAAGCGACAAGTCGACGAAAAATGTTGGATAATCTTGATTTGGAAGAGATTAAGCCTTCTTCAAGACGTTACCCTGGAATTACATTTCACCAAGATCGAGATGCAGGAAATCAAATTTTATCGATTGAGAATCTTTCAAAATCTGTTGAAGGAACCACTTTATTTAGCGGCATCAATTTGATCGTTAATAAAGGTGATAGGATCGCTTTTATATCAAAGAATTCCGTTGCTTTAACCGCATTTTTTGAGATTTTATCTGGAAACATGAAGTCCGATACGGGTGAATTTACCTACGGAACAACAATTACAACTGCCTATTTGCCAAATGATAACCATCATTACTTCGAGTCGAAACTTGCATTGATTGACTGGTTGCGCCAATACGCCCAAACGGATGAAGAGCGTGAAGAAGTTTATTTGAGAACGTTTTTGGGACGAATGCTATTCACTGGTGAAGAAGCAATTAAGCACGCTACGGTTCTTTCTGGAGGAGAAAAAGTTCGTTGTATGCTTTCAAAAATGATGTTGGCGAAAGCGAATTTATTGTTAATGGATGAACCAACCAATCACTTGGACTTGGAATCAATTACAGCGTTGAATAATGCCATGAAGGATTTTCAAGGCACCTTACTTTTTACATCGCATGACCACGAATTGGTTAACACTGTCGCGAATCGCATTATTGAAATCACACCAAATGGTTTGATTGATAAAATGATGACTTACGACGAATATTTGTCTGATTCAAAGATTGTTCAATTGCAAGAGGAACTTTACGCTTAATTCGGTTCGAATGATTCATTACGAAGTTTATTGCGATTCTCCAAATCAACATTACATCCGATTTAAAGCTGTTTTTCCTGTAACAAATTCTAAAACAATTTTAAAGATTTCAGCTTGGAGACCTGGGCGTTATGAATTGGGGAATTTTGCTAAAAATATTCGAAATTTCAAAGTTTCTGATGTTGATGCAAAATCCATCGAATTTCGTAAAACGGATAAAAATTCTTGGCTAATTCAAAGTGGAAATAATAAAGATATTGTTGTAGAATATGAATATTTCTCAACTGAATTGAACGCTGGATCCACTTTTTTGGATGATACTCAATTATACATCAATCCGGTTAATTGCTTTTTCTATTCCGATGACCTTAAAAATGAATCTTATCGAATTAGTTTGTCAATTCCTAATCATTGGAAAATAGCTTGTTCGTTGCCATCTGAAAATAAAGAATTGTCAGCCTCAAACTTTGATGAATTAGCAGACAGTCCATTTATTTGCTCTCCAAATTTGAGTTATGATTTCTATGAAATTCAAGGAATTAAATTTCATCTTTGGTTCAATAATCAAAAGTACATTGATTGGAACCGTATAAAATCGGATTTCATTAAATTCACAACAAAGCAACTTGAAGATTTCACTCATTTTCCTGCTAGCGAATTTCATTTTTTAATTCATTCCTTGCCTTATTACGCTTATCACGGCGTTGAACATTTAAAAAGTACGGTCATTACATTAGGTCCTTCTTATGAGATTTTTGGAGCTTTGTATTCAGAGTTACTTGGCGTCTCTTCACATGAGTTGTATCACGTATGGAATGTAAAAAGTATTCGTCCTGTTGAAATGTTCCCGTATGATTTTGAAAAGGAAAATTATTCAAGATTAGGTTATGTTTACGAGGGAGTTACAACCTATCTTGGTGATTTGTATCTTTTAAAAAGTGGAGTTTTTGATTTAGATTCATACTTGGATGAATTAAATAAACAACTTCAAAAACATTTCGATAATTCCGGTCGATTTAATTATTCAGTTGCACAATCGTCTTTCGATACCTGGCTAGATGGATATGTTGCTGGTGCTCCAGGAAGAAAAGTTTCTATTTATACAGAGGGTTGTATATTAGCTTTTATCGCTGATATCAAAATTCGAAAGGCTACGAAAAACAAATTTGGAATCGAAGAAGTCATGAAACGGCTTTATTTCGATTTTGCTAAGAAGGGTAAAGGCTACACGGAGGCTGATTATCGCAGTCTTTTGGAAAGTGTTTCTGGTGTTAGTTTTGAAGATTATTTTTCAAATTATATCAATGGAACTCAACTATATGATAGTCTAATCAATGAATCGCTTGAATATCTTGGATTAGAGCTCATTCAAAAGCCATCGACTTCATTCGCTGAGTCTAAATTGGGTTTTAAATATTTGCCTAAAGGAAAAACAGTAGTTATTCAATCCATATTTCCTGGAAGTCCGGCTGAAATTGGAGGGTTGAGTATAAGTGATGAAATTATTACTGTAAATGGGAATCAACTAAATTCAGACTTGGATAAATGGTTGAAGTATTTTGAAAATAAGGACATTAAACTTTCGATTTATAGAGAAGCAAAACTAAATGAAATTACATTAACGACTAATAATATTCCTTTTTATCCGAAGTTTGAGGTGAAACAAAAACAAACTTTCTTGGAATCACAAATTGTAAACCTAAAATCTTGGGGACAGGATGGAATTATAATGGGATAAAATCAATATTTCGGGCTGTTTAAAATCACTAAAGCTCCAATTACGCCAGGCACCCAACCAATACAAGTTAAAAGGAAAACAATTAACACAGACCCACATCCTCTGTCGATAACCGCAAGAGGAGGGAAAATGATTGCTAGAAAAACTTGAAAGCAACTCAATATTTTTTTACTTTATTTATTAGCTAGGCTTATCGCTGTTAATATGATTTTTGATTTTTTTCAATCCTATACGCCAGATATAAATTTCAAAAGCAATAAACAGTATAAATAATGGAAACACGATGGCACTATTAATTTTAGTTTTTGCTTCCATATAAAAAAGTAAAAAGTCGTAGGTACCGTGAAGAAGCATTGGAATAATCAAACTAAGGGCAATGTGTTTTTTAGCTTCATTCGCAGGTTCAAATTTTGAAATAGACAAATAGTAACCCATGGGAACAGCGAATAACATATGACCGGGAACAGCTAAAATAGCCCTTATAATTGCAACTCCCATTCCTCCTTTCATGACATAAAGTACATTTTCCACAAGCGCGAACCCCATCGAAATAAAAATTGCATAAAGAATTCCATCATAGTATTGATCAAAATCTTTAGCTTTTTTTATCAGCCAATAAAAAATAATCCATTTACCAAATTCTTCTGGGATTCCTGCGCAAAAAAACGAAGTGTAAAATGATCGAGCCATTCCAGAGGGAACGGAACTTTCAAATTCTGACAAAGGAATAGCGAATAATAAAGCGATAAAAATTGATAATACACCTCCAAAAAATGCTTTCAACAACATCGGTTTTGGCTCCTTTT
>VGML01000175.1 GCA_016866415.1 Bacteroidota bacterium
TGATTTACAGGCTCTTAAATCAAATCTTTAGTTGCTTTTTGTCTACAAAATCTACCTTATGAAAATTAAAATTGATAAGGTCATTAAGTCTAGAATTGCATGCAAGAGTAAAATGTAACTCAATGAATTAGTTGGCTTTTGAATCAATACATATCCTGTAAAAAACGAATAAGCAAGGTACATTCCTGGATAGCTAAATTCAAACAAACCAAATAATTGAACGATAGAAATCATTCCTACAAAAAGAAATCTCAATTTGAGTTTTTCTACAACACTCCAACAAATAAAAACAGCAATACTTAAAAGTGTATAGAAAATTTTAAAATACTCCAAATAAGTGCTATCCAAAAAATTCTCCATTGAGATTTCATCTAGAAAAAATCCCCAAAGAATTGGATTCATTAGAAGTTTAAAAGCAAGCGCAAGAAAATAAATATAGAAATACCACTTTCGATATGTAATTAAATCTTTACGATTCCAAAATGCAAATTGAAGAGCGATTACGATTAAAATTAAATCAAAAATTGGAAAGGGAAGAACAAACGAATTGAACTCAAAATAAATATTTGAAGCATAAATAAATAGTGTCAGAATGACGAGAGAAATCGTTCTTCTTTCTCGATACATTAGATCTTCAAAGCTTCGTAAACGTAATCGAAAGTTGATAGTATCTCAGGTTTGCCATCGATTACAGCTATATTGTGTTCAAAATGGGCACTGGGTTTTCCATCAGCAGTTACTACTGTCCATTTGTCATCCAAGGTTTTTACTTGTTCCGTTCCCATATTAATCATTGGTTCGATCGCAATTGTTAATCCATTTTGAATTTTCTTTCCGCGACCACGACGACCATAATTAGGAACTTGAGGTTCTTCATGCAACGATTTCCCTAAACCATGCCCAACTAATTCCCTAACAACTCCATAACCATGGCTTTCTGCATGATTTTGGATTGCCCAACCAATGTCTTCAATTCGGTTCGCGATAGTGCATTGTTCGATACCTAAATACAAACATTCTTTTGTAACCTCCAATAATTTTTTAATCTCTGGTTTTACTTCTCCAACTTCGAAAGTGTATGCGTGGTCACCGTAATAACCTTTGTAAAGTGAACCACAATCAACTGAAACAATGTCACCTTCTTGAAAAGGCCGTTCTGTTGGAAGACCATGAACAACTTGGTCATTAACAGAAATCAATAGTGTACTAGGACAACCATATAAACCTAAGAATCCGGGAATTGCGTTTTGAGAACGTATGTAATCCTCGGCCATACGATCAAGTTCTTTTGGGGTTTTTCCAGGAACAACATGCTTTGCAATGAGACCTAATGTCCTGCTAACTATTTGCGCAGCTTCGCGCATGATTTCAATTTCTTCTGTGGTTTTATAGCGAATCATGAATTTATCCAAAAATGACATCGCCACAAAGGTAGTTAGTTAAATGTTATAATTGAATGATGAAATTTAAAACTGAAAATTTATTGGCGACTCAATTTTCCTTCTTTCCAATCTTTAATAAGTTTAGCCCACGAATATGGGTTCAATAAATTGTTGACTGGCAATTGTCCATTCGTGTATAGTTTTGTATAACGTTGATTTTGAGCGTATCCATGTGCAAGCGACGCATCACTGTCCAATCGAGCCGCAATAAAGGCAAGTGATTCTCCTGATAATTCTTTTTGTGCTCTCCGCATTGCATCGTCATAAGGCTTCATATTCACGAAATAATTAGCAAATTCGTCCCGCGATGGCCAAGGATAAACTGTAACCTCGGGTAAATTTACAGTATCACGTTGCAACATATGAATGATACTATATCGATTATCTTTAAGTGTATCGGGAACTATGTAAGTCGAGGTCTTGTATCCAAAATATGAAAAACAAATTGTATCTCCTGGAAAGGAAACCATTGAAAAGAAGCCGTAATAATCAGCAAATACGCCCTTTCGAATTGATTTGTCGTAAACAGTAATATACGGCATTGGGGCTAAATCCTCTTCCGAAACAACAACGCCGGATAATTGAATCATCTTGGACGTATCGATATCTTTACGTTGGCAAATAACATAAGAACTTAATAAATAAAGTAAAACGGATATCGTTGCTTTCATTGTTGATTTCTTCAACAAGTTTAATGAATTTCAATATAAGAGTTCATTTATTGACCTAATTTAACATTTGACACTTTTATAAACTTCCTTAAAATTCGATGATTTTTCATACTTTTGCAAGAATTTATTAAAAAAATAGATTCATGTCCCTTAACAATTTGAAGCACATCACAGAAGGTTTAACGTATGATGACGTTCTATTGGTTCCTGCATTTTCAGAGGTGCTTCCAAGAGATGTTCAATTGAAAAGTAAGTTTTCTAGGAATATTTCATTAAACACGCCCATTATATCTGCTGCAATGGATACCGTAACTGAAGCAGGTTTGGCAATCGCTATCGCTCAACAAGGTGGTATAGGAGTTATTCACAAGAACATGAGCATTGAATTGCAAGCGATGAATGTTCGAAAAGTGAAACGTTCAGAAAGCGGAATGATTATCGATCCAATAACATTGCATGAGAACGCATATGTCAAGGATGCACTTGAATTAATGAAGGAAAATAGCATTGGTGGGATTCCAGTTGTGGATGAAAACAATGTTCTAAAAGGAATTGTGACCAATCGAGATTTGAGGTTTGAAAAGAATATCGACCGACCAATTCGAGAGATTATGACCTCCGTAAATATCATTACAACAGGTGACGGAACTGATTTAGCAACGGCAGAAGGAATCTTACAAGAAAACCGAATTGAGAAATTACCAGTTGTTGATAAGGACAGTAAACTGATCGGACTTATTACTTACCGTGATATTATCAAAGTAAAAGAGCATCCTATCTCTTGTAAAGATCACTTGGGAAGATTAAGAGTTGCCGCCGCTGTAGGTGTGACTCATGACACATTAGATCGCGTTGCAGCACTGGTTAAGGCTGGCGTCGACGCTGTTGTTATCGATACGGCTCACGGGCACTCGAAAGGTGTAGTTGAAAAATTGAAAGAAGTAAAAACTAAATTCCCAAAAATTGATGTGGTTGTTGGAAATATTGCGACAGCTGAAGCGGCTAAATACCTTGTAGATGCTGGTGCCGACGCTGTGAAAGTGGGAATTGGTCCAGGTTCCATTTGTACAACTCGTGTAATCGCTGGTGTCGGTGTTCCTCAATTAACAGCAGTGAATGACGTAGCCGCAGCGCTTGAAGGAACAGGTATTCCTGTAATTGCCGATGGAGGAATTCGTTACACAGGTGATATAGTTAAAGCCCTTGCAGCTGGTGCTGACTCAGTAATGCTCGGTTCCATGTTCGCCGGAGTGGAAGAATCTCCAGGTGAAACCATCATATATGAGGGTCGTAAATTCAAGTCTTACCGTGGTATGGGTTCAATAGAAGCTATGCAACTAGGTTCGAAAGATCGCTATTTTCAAGATGCGGAAGACGATATTAAAAAATTAGTTCCAGAAGGAATTTCAGGAAGAGTTCCTTTCAAAGGGAATTTAATGGAAGTCATGTTTCAAATCATCGGAGGTTTACGAGCTGGAATGGGCTATTGCGGGGCAGCTTCTATAGAAAAATTGAAAGGTTCCAAATTTGTAAGAATTACATCAGCTGGCGTTAAGGAATCTCATCCTCACGACGTCACAATTACAAGAGAAGCACCAAATTATAGTTTTAAATAATTGTTAAAAATGCTCGTTTAATCTCTAGAGCGTTTAATTTTAAAAATTCAGAAAAAAGAAAAAAATGAAAAGTATATTTTTAATCACAATTCTTGCCTTTATTGGGTTCAATGTTAACGCGCAAGTTGATCCTGTAGTATTAGAAATCAATGGGAAACCTGTTACAAAAAGTGAATTTTTGCAGATTTATTTAAAAAATAACAACGATCCAAAATATGATAAGACGACCTTGGATGAGTATTTGGAAATGTTTAAAAAGTTTAAATTGAAAGTTGCTGAAGCCGAAGCCTTGGGATACGATACCATTCCTAAATTGAATAAGGAATTGGAAGGCTACAGAAAACAACTGGCAAATCCATATTTGATTGATTCAGCTGAAAACAAATCAATTGTACTACAGGCTTATGAGCGCACAAAAACCGAAGTAAGAGCATCCCATATCTTGATTAAAGTGGATCAAAATGCAAGTCCTAAAGACACATTAGCCGCTTACAATCGAATATTAAGCTTGAAGGCTCGAATTGAAAAGGGAGAAGATTTCGCATCTGTTGCAAAAATGAAAAATGGCTCAGAGGACCCATCAGCAGTAAATAATGGTGGTGATCTTGGATTCTTTACCGCGTTTCAAATGGTTTACCCATTCGAAGAAAAGGCTTACACAACTCCAGTTGGATCCATTTCAGATCCATTTCGAACGCGTTATGGTTATCATATTTTGAAAGTTACAGATAAGAGACCTGCAAGAGGAACAATCAAAGCAGCACATATCATGGTGGCAACTGGAAAAGATGCAGGACAGGATGCAATCGCCAATGCTGAAAAAAAATGTAATGAAATTTATGACAAATTGATGCAGGGCTCAAAATGGGAAGAAATGGTTACTGCCTATTCTGATGATCCTGGATCAACGAAAAAAAACGGAGAACTTCCTGCGTTTGGATCTGGAACTTCTCAACGAATGGTTCCTGTTTTTGAAGAAGCTGCATTTGCTCTCAAGAAAGACGGAGAAATCAGCAAACCAATCAGAACTGAATATGGATTTCACATTATCAAACGCTTGGAATGGAAGGATGTTCAGCCTTTTGAAGCGA
>VGML01000176.1 GCA_016866415.1 Bacteroidota bacterium
TCTTATCGCACCGCTACAACCTCATACCTTTGCTACGTTCCCGTCCTGGAGGATTAAGAGGGAGCTGGTCGTAAAAGACTTACCCCAGCACAAAGTTAATCAAATATTCAATTTTCGATTAACAATTTTCTTGAATTAATTTTCAATTATTGCTTGATTCATCAAAGAGATCATTGCCAGCGAAACTATGAAAAGTTGCGTAGCCGTTTCTTCGTCAAGAGTTGTTCCGTCATTGTCTTCGGTCGAAACCTCCATTGCCATGAATTGCGCTAAATAGGGTTGATCACAAAACGACTCAATGATTTCCTCGTCTTCTTCTTCAAAATATTGGTCGAGCATATCAAAATAAGGATCTTCCAATTCATCGATATCTTCCTCCGTAATAGCTCGAACTTGAATTCCTTCTTGTTCGAAACAAGCACATATTAGACAAAAATAATATATCAACAAGCCTTCGAGTTTATCGTTGTTGTACTCCGCTGGTGCCGACATTACATAATTCAAAAGAGATTGCTGAGCTTTCGCATATTTTGTAGATATTTCTTCCAATTGTTGGTCATCGAGGTTATCAACGATTTCAATTGCTTTTTCAATAGCTTCAAGGGATATGTGTTTCATTTGATTTTATTTGAGTTTGTAAAGGTAAGTAACTTATTTTATCGATTTTTTAGAACTGTAACAAATCTACATTCAAAAATAATCAGGTTAGGTAATTTTGAATCATGAAAAATCGTGGAACAATCCTTACTGGAGGACGCAGTGGTCAAGCGACTCAGTATTTTAAATCACTTGGTGTGAATTGTGAAAATGGTGCTTCTTGGATGGATGTTAATTATCAAATGAGTTTATAGTATGTCTTTTTTATCAAATTTATTCGGATTTAAATCGGTAGATTATAAATCCTTAAAGCAGAATGGAGCACTAATCGCTGATGTTCGCTCACCTCAGGAATTTAAAGGTGGACATATCAATGGTTCTATCAATATACCACTACAACAATTGCAGCAGTTGTTAAGTAAAATTCCAAAAGACAAGGTGGTAATTACTTGTTGTGCCTCTGGAATGAGGAGCGCTTCGGCTAAGTCAATTCTAAAGTCCGCTGGCTATGGCGAAGTTCATAATGGTGGAGGTTGGATGAGCTTGAAAAGCAAACTTTGATTTTGCTTATTTCAAAGCATCTGTTAACCCCATAACATACATTCTGAGGACGTCGGTCGCGTTTATTGTCTCAGCTTCAGTTATTTCATAGTTATTTTCTCCAAGACCTTGGATTCCATATGTTTCAGTGAAGGTATGAGCACGCAATTTATTGAAATCTTTTAACTTCGCTTCCTTGGTTTGAAGTTCATTTTTATCTTTATCATATACTTTTATGGTTAAAGACAATTTTGGTTTTATTTTGGAGTATGTATTATTTGCTAACGTTATCTCAACCCCGCCGCTTGCCGCAATGTGACATGAAATATCAACGTAGTAATTCAGTTCGTCATTATTTTTAACAGCTTTTTTGAACATGTTTGCAGGTAGATACATTAAATGTTGTGGAACAGCTGCCATAATTAACTTATCCTCGGGGCGCATGCTGAAAAGTTCTGCTTCAAGTGATTTTCCAAGCATTTTTTCAGTGATTAGTAGAATGGTATCAGAAAGTTCTTTCGGCATTTCCTCTATTGTCGCAATATTGAGTATTTTATGCTCCTTGTTTTGTGCTTTCATCTGAGTCACGAGTTCGTCATCGATACGAAAAGCGAAATTGTATATTACACCTTTTTGGCCAAAGGAAGAAAAGTTTATGATCAATATGGTTAGAATAAGGAATAAATTTTTCATATTAAAGGAATTAGGTAATAAAATTAAAGATTATTTACAATAATCAACATTAAAACAATAGATTGAATTATATTACACCATTTGAATAATCTTCCAAATAGTTGAAATCAGGCATCAATTCTCCATTCAAATTCGTTTCAGAGGCTCGCTCAATAATGCGATCAGGATCTTCGCTGAATAAAGCTGGTAAGACATTTTTAAGTAGTTCATTTCCAAAATCCTCCGAGGCGTCTTTGGGAAGTTCACAAGGTAAATTATCGACAGCCATAACGGCAATTGCTCCTTCGTTCAAAAAATCAACTTCCGTTTGCGTTTTTGGATCGTATCCATAGATGGAATCGCCAATTTTACTGGAACGAATGGTAGAAGCGATTGGTCCGTCTACATCACAAGAAACATCAGCAATCACTTTTAATCTGCGCGAATCGGTTTTCAAAATTTCATTTGGTAAAATAATTGGCGCTTTGGAACTCCAAAAATGACAAGGAATATACATATCGGAAAGCGGAACATAGCGATCGAATGTGGACTCAAAAAGCTCTGGATTTGAGTAAAATTCCTTCTTGATAAACTCAGATTCATCCAATCTTGAATAATAATCTTCAACTTCCAATTGCGTGTATACGGATTCGTCAAATTGCTTGGAAAGATATTCTTCAGGAGTAACTTCTTTAATTGGCAAAAGCTCAAGGATTTCTCGGGCTCCATGACCCACACGACCAAATCCGGTTAATACGCATCGAAAATCACTTGGTAGTTTCACTTTTTGCAATTCTGATTCCACCTCTTTGCGATCGTGACATTGATGCGCTGCTTTCAGTTCATATTGTCCAGTTTTCAATCCATAAGTCAAGAAGGCATTGTAGCAACCCACAATTCCAGCATAACGACCGAAACCTATGATTCTATTGTTATTTTTATCCTTAATAACCTCATAATCAATCAATCTGATTTTATTGTCTAAAATTGCTCGAAGTAACTTCTGATTGTATGGCTGTTTTTTGATGGTGTGAGAAAAGAAAACAAAGGTTTTATTCGGAATCAAATCAGCAATTTGAACTTCTTTTACACCAAAGATGATATCACAATCCTGTAATGAATCAACTAGTTCAATTCCTTGATCTGCATATTCGGAATCCTTAAACGTTCGTATCGTACTACGTTGAACTTGAACTTTTACATTCGGATAAAGCGTTTCAATTGCTTTGCATTGTTTCGGAGTTAAAGGAACACGAAAATCAGGAGGGACTTTTCCTTCGCGGATAACACCTAATTTAATCAAATTCATAATTTAAACTAAAGGATTATTGAGGAGGTAATTATCGATGAATTCGCGCACGCAACCATCTCCTCCTTTTTTTGATAATACAATGTGACATTGAGTTTTGACAGCATTCACAGCATTTGCTGGGCAAATTGCCAATCCAATATTTTTCATTACTTCCAAATCGTTGATGTCGTCTCCAATGATGGCAACTTCGTCCATTTTGAAATTTAATTTCTGACACCAATCGTTTAATATTTCCAATTTTGGATCTCTTCCAACGTAACAATTCTGAATACCAAGTAATTCGGCTCTTTTTTGAACCATGTTATTGGTGAAACCAGATGAAATGATTCCGACTTGAAAACCTGATTTTGTCAAGTGCATAATTCCCATTCCATCTTGGGTATTGTAGCGTTTCATTTGGTCTCCGTTTTCAGAAACATACATGCCGCCATCGGTCATTACGCCATCAACATCTAGAATCAACAATTTGATTTTACTCAATTTGTCTTTAAATAATTCTGGTCGAAACATGGGTTTGAAAAGCAGTGCCATCAGATCTACTTCGTATTCCTCACAAACTGCTTCTAGATCAAAAACAGTGAGTTCATGCACGTTTTCAACATCCAAGTCACTTAAAAAGTCATCGAATTCGATTCCAAATTTGTTGCAAAGACCTTTGATATTTAGTTCTAAATGCATTATTAAATTATTTGGTAACCCACACTTCGTGCGACTGGACGAAGTTCGTTTAATAAATTTTCAAATTCTTCGAAGTTCAATTGTTGAGAAGCATCAGATTTAGCAACTTTTGGATTCGGGTGAGATTCTATTAACAAACCATCAATTCCCATTGCTGCACATGCTTTTGATAACCTTGGAACTCCATAGGCATAACCCATAGCATGAGAAGGGTCTAAAATAATAGGCAAATTAGTATATTCTTGTAACCAAGCAACTCCGCATAAATCGAGTGTAAATCTCGTTCCTGTTTCAAAAGTTCGAATTCCACGTTCACAAAGAACAACGTTTTCATTTCCTCCGGAAAGAATGAATTCTGCAGCCTGAACAAATTCTTGCAAGGTCGTTCCAAAACCACGTTTGATTAAAACTGGCTTTTTGATTTTTGAACAAGCTCGTAAAATCCCTTGGTCATACATTGCCTTCGCTCCAACTTGGATTACATCTGTATATTCGATGATTTCATCAATATGCGTCGCATCTCGAGCTTCAGTAATAACATTTAGTCCATATTCCTCTCGCATTTCAGCTAGCAATTTCAAACCATCAAGTCCCAAACCTTGAAAGGAATAAGGACTCGTTCTTGGCTTGTAACAGCCTCCGCGTAATGTTGTTAAACCTAATCTGACTAATAATTCAGATGCCGAACGAATTTGTTCTTCAGATTCAACTGAACATGGACCGCCAATTAGAATCGTGTTATTTGTGTTTCCACCAATTTTAACTTTGCCGAAGCTAATTTCTCGTTTTTCATTTTGGTATTTGCGGGACGACAATTGCATATCGTTTGGAAAAACCCAAAACTGTTCAGTATGCGACTCTAAACTCGAAGGAACTTCCTTAACTCCCGAACCAGTAATCAGAACGTGTTTTTCGTTATAAACAATGTGAAAAGCTTTGTTTTCCTC
>VGML01000177.1 GCA_016866415.1 Bacteroidota bacterium
TGGATCTTCGGGTTTGTAATAATCTCGAACATAAGCACCCATGCCAAAAACAAAATGAAAATGGTCGAGCGGAACCAAATATGCAGCGTATATTCCGAGTTGAATCATACGCAATTGAGTTTTTGGTACAAGAGGTTCGTACCCCAGTATGGCTTGTTTTGAAATGACATCCAAGTCAACTTCAATTCCTGCTTTGTGATTAAAAAATCTTCGAACGGAAAAACCGCCCGCATAAACGGGGTATCTCCTTCCTCCTATTGGCATGATTTGTTTCATTGAAAAAATCCCATAAACACCATACAACCATTTCTTCAATGGATAATCAATCTTGTGCGAGTCAATAATTGGCTTTTCAGAACTCAATCTTCTTCCATAACCAATAGAAACATAAGGCATATTTATCCCGAAATTAGGTACTTGAAATGAGTCATATCCAACCCAAGAGTTAATGCATTTCCTCTCAATCTATAAATACTTTTTACACCAATGCATATCATGGCATCTACATTTGAACCGATTGCCATACCCTTGGGATTTTCAACTGGATCATAGCTTTTATTTGTATATCCAAAACCGCTTCCTAATTTCCAATTAAATTCATAGTTTTTAAATTTAATTAGAGGAAACTCTGCAAATCCATATGCGCCGACATACCTTCCTAAAACTTCATTGTTACCAACGGATCCAATGAATAATGTTGCTCCTATTGTCGGATACTTGTATGAGTTGTGCCATTTCTTAAAACCTCTTGTGTGCTGATAGTAAGTAATTTCTACTGCTTTTGCCAATTCAACCGGCAAATGCGCCATTATTCCCTTATGAGCAGCTAGAAAACCAACTTTTTGACGAATTTCGAAACCTTGCTCATTGGTTGTTTGAGCTAAAAGATTTGTAAGAAACAAAACAAAAAATGTAAATAATCGAAGTTTCATCAATTAACAAAGTTAAACAAAGCAAATTAAGATAATACTATAAATTTGCATTGAAATGGATTCTAGACTTCAAGCCTTTGAGAGGTTATTAACTATCATGGACGATCTCCGAGAGAAATGTCCATGGGATCAAAAACAAACGTTTGAAACGCTTCGACCGCTCACGATTGAAGAAACTTACGAATTGGCAGACGCAATTTCTAACAATGATATAGAATCCATAAAAGGGGAAGTCGGCGATTTGTTTCTTCATTTGGTTTTCTATTCTAAATTAGGTGAAGAAAGTGAGGAATTCAACGTTACAGATGTCTTAAATCAAATTTGCGATAAACTGGTTCATCGTCACCCGCATATCTATGGTGATATAAAAGTTCAAAATGAGGAAGAAGTCAAAGCTAATTGGGAAAAATTGAAATTAAAAGAAGGGAAGAAATCCGTTTTAGAAGGTGTCCCTGTATCACTTCCTGCACTTGTAAAGGCAACACGAATTCAAGAGAAAGTAAAGGGAATTGGTTTTGAATGGGAAAATCCTGAAGACGTTTGGAAAAAAGTGGAAGAAGAGTTGGCAGAATTTAAAGTAGAAGTCGATTCAAATTCCGAAAATATTGAGGAAGAATTTGGAGACTTATTATTTTCATTGGTCAATTATTCGAGATTTATAAACATATCACCTGAAAATGCTTTAGCAAAAACCAATAATAAATTCATCACTCGTTTTCGACTAATGGAGGAATTAATACAACAAGATTTGCTAGATATTCGAAATATGAATCTTCAAGAAATGGATATTTATTGGGAAAAAGCAAAAAAAATAATTATTAAACATGACTGAACAAGAAATTCAAATCATTCAAACCATTGTTCTTGGTGGTATTCTTATTGGAATAAAGATTTTTACGCAAAAATCAATCAACAAATTTTTGAGTAAGTTCGACTTTGATTTAAAAAGAAAACGAATTACACAGCGAATAATCAATTTGTTTCTCACAATTCTAGCAATTATTATTTTGGCTGGTATATGGAATATTAAACGTGGAGAATTAATTGTATTCTTCACCTCGGTTATAACCGTGCTGGGAATTGCATTTTTTGCTCAATGGTCAATTTTATCAAACATTACCTCGAGTTTGATACTTTTTTTCAATCACCCTTTAAAAATTGGACAAAATGTGCGGGTTTTAGATAAAGAATATGATATTGAAGGTCAATTAATTGACATTTCATTTTTCTTCATGTACGTTCGGGATAAAGATGGCAACACAATTACAATTCCCACTTCCGTTGTTTTATTAAAAACGATTGTTTCAAAAAAGAATAACTAATTTTGAATTTTAAGGGCAATTAGCTCAGTTGGTTTAGAGCACTACCTCGACAAGGTAGGGGTCACTGGTTCGAGCCCAGTATTGCCCACTAATATTTCGTTTCCAAAAAAACTCTGGGCGAGAAGTCTATCCGCCGAAGAGAAACGAAGGCGGAGGCCTTTAATTTTTATTTGAATAAATAGAACTTTATTTATTTTCACAAATAATGCATTTCTCAATGGTATCGGACAAAAGTTTAACCGTTTGAAAAGTTTCGTATGCGATCAGATCAATATTAATCATTACCTGAATAACATTACATTCGCATGTTTCATGAATATAATTGATAACATTATCTGATGTGGTGCCAAATTCTTCGTGTGTTGTTACTAAATAGTTCTTATCAATAAAGTTCTCTTCTATTTGTTGTTTCAATTCTGAAATAAATCCTTCCAACTTGTCGAAATCTCTAAATGTTGAATTCTCAATTTCAATTTTAGTTTGTCCTTTTTTTCCGCCATATATAATATGAAAAGCATTTTTCCGCTTTGAACTTGTGGCTCTTATTAAAAAACAATAACTACCAGGTTTTATAGTGTTTTTTAGATCGTTCTTAAAGTCGAAAAATGCAGGAGGAACCCCAATTGGATTTTCATTTTTATTTTGATTAAAATAGGCTTTGGAAGATTTGAATTGAAACCCTCTTTCCCCACTTAATAAATCATCATTATGAAATTCTTCATTCCAAACATAAATTGAATCTCCATAAAATTCATTTGATAAAAAATTTGCGTTCAGTTTTTTTGATAAACAATAAGTGAAATAACCAATACTTTGTTCGCCAAAACTGTCAGTAGATAAAATCGTTAAATCCGAGTTTATATTCGAATTGTAACCATAGGAAGTATTTACATCAAAAAACTCTACGAAAGTAGAATCAATAACGGAATGATCTCCGAACAGCGCCTTGGATCTCAATCTAAACTGATTATTTGATCTAATGATTTTTATCAATTCAGATTTCGAAATGTTAAGTTTCACCTCAACTGCTTCAACATTTAATGCTCCTCTTCTCAAAAACATGTCAAGCTTTGGGACACGTTTTTCAGAAAATGCAGTAATTAGCATCTTCTCTTGATTTTTTAATTCGTTTTCTTCTTTTTGGTTGTCGATTTCTTCAACAAAACCGGATGCGATTATTCCTGTTGGAACAGCAAAAACTGCAATTGTAAGAATTCCAACAAGAGTGCCAATAAATTTTCCGAAAACAGAAACTGGAACGTAATCACCATATCCAGCAATACCACTAATTAATTTTGATATGGACCATAAAAATGCTTCAACGATGTTTGAAAAGTTATCTGACTTATCTTTCTCAGAAAAATACAAAATGGCAGATAAAATTAATGTTAGAGTTAAAACAACTTGCATTGAAATAATCAACTCCTGCTTTTTGTTTTTTATTGCCTTTAAAAGCAGATTGTGATGATTAGACAAGTTCATGAGTCTAAAAATTCTCACAAGCCTGAGAAGAAAAAAAACACTGTAATCACCATAAAATAAAAATAAAAAGAATGGTAGTATGCTTATTAAGTCGATAATAGCTTTAGGACTTAAAAGGAATTTAAGTAAATGCTTTAGCGAATATTCATTACTCGGAATATTCTCTTTAAAACTGAAAATATAATCCAAAAGAAATACAAATGTTATTATTGAATCAAAAAGCAATAATTGTAATTCGTAATCTACTGAAAGCGTTTCATAGGTAATTAATGCTAGATGAATAACACTTAAAATAACGAAAATAGAGACTATTTTCTTTCTCATACTTTTCAAAATTGAATATATTAAATCTAAAAATGAAATCTTCTAATCTAAGGTAAATGAAATTATTTTAAGTTGTGAAATTAATTACTTATTCGTTAAATAGAAAAACTTAGAAAAGTTCATTTGGGACTTAATCAATATCAACTAATTTCATAAAAATTAACTTTACTTCTTCTAGAAACCTGTATGATTAGCTTATAATATGAAAAAACATATCATAATATTCACTTTTAATTTATTTATCCTCAACACCTATTCGCAACAAGCAATTGAAACGGAAATTTATAAAGACGATTTTCGCTTTGGGGGTTCAATGAGCAATGAACAATTTGAATTACTAAAAGTAGATGAACAGAGAGCTTATCTCCTTGGATTAAAAGCATTAGGGATTCAAAAAGACTCAGTTAATTGGATTGATGACGAATTCATAAAAAAATTGGTTTCTGATGATTATTCTTTTTCTCAAAAAAATGTTTGGGTTGACACAAAAGAATTCAAACCTGAAATTGAAATTATTAAAACAGGTAAAGATTTTTTGACTCAACCTAAAGTCATGATGTTTTTTAAACGAAAGGAAAATGTTTCTAGCTATACCTTTCAAGTTTACTATTAAATCCGTAGTAACTTAAAATTTTACCGAACAAAAACCCAATCATAATCATTGGATAACTTATCAT
>VGML01000178.1 GCA_016866415.1 Bacteroidota bacterium
ATAAAATAACCTCTTAATTGTCCCGCGTAACGTTTGTAAATTTCATCAAAAGCCAATTTATCTCCCTTCGACATAGCCGTTAGGAGTTCCTCATCTGATTGAGAAGCATATTTTGGCTTGAAAAACTTCATTCCTTTTTCTTATTCATTTGATTTGAGATACCGGCTTTTTTCCTGACGCGGTCTATGTCGGATTTTATTTCCATCGTTTTTGTCTTATCACCAGAATTTTGATAATATTCTTCCAAATAAATCAGCATTGGGAGGTAGTTCAAGCTGTAAGAATTACTTAACGGAGAGATGAATTGATTGATGACTTTTTTATTCAATTTTTGATTCCAAATCGATTCCAATTTTTGATACGATTGTTGGGAGAGTTTCGATTTGTACTCAAAAATCAATCCAGAGACAAAAATATTATCCTTGATTGGTTCAAAATATTCCTTGGGTATAGTCATGGACAAGGCAATGTTTTTTTGCTGATTCAACTCACAAAATGATTTTAAAAATGGGACATCAACTGTCTTTTGCTTCGGCAGCTCATACCCTTTCTTTTTCAACACATTTCGGTAGGAATCACTTTGCATGAAATCAAGTGAAATCACCGTAGTATTCGGCGCCAAATTTTGATTAAACTGATTAAAATAGGTCCCATAACTATCATTGAATCCGTGTGTGACAATCGTTGAACTGGTTCCACTTGAAATAATAACATCTTGCGTATAGCTTACCGTTTCAGGTTGAATAATTTGTTTCTCTTCGAGCTTCTTTAAATAGGTTTTCGCTTGAAGTGTATCCCCTTTCACAATGGCATTCGCAGCTCGAAATCTAATTACATCCGTATTTTCAGGTTGTTGCTCCTCTGCTTTTACTAATTCAGTTTCTCGTGAAACGTCATAATTTCCAGAAGAGTAATACATTAAATTGTAATCAAACGAATTCGGTGCGATTTGCTCCATGTCTTCAACCTGTTTATTCATTATCTGTTGCTGTTCCGTAGATGGAGTTCGCTGATTTCGCTGTGTTGAAGATGCCGTTTTCGCCTTTGAAAACTCCATTTTCTTTTGATTAATTTGAGATTGACTTGATGAAGATTCAATAGACTTTTTTTGTTTTGATTTATTCAAATCAATTTTATCGGAAGCCTTTAATTGAATTTCTTCAAGTTTATAACTTACGGTGTCCAAGGCACCTCTTGTTATAGTTGAATTTGTCGAATTCATTGCAGGAGCGTTTGAAACACTTGGAATAGCGCCATTGGATTTTTCCTCTTCCTTTCCAGTTTGAGCATTGGAAATGCCAATTGAAAAGAGTCCATACAGTAGAAAAACAATTCTCATTTTTAATTTCATAATGTTTAAATACAACCTTCATCAAATTTCGTTCAAAAAAATGAGGAATTTTCTAAAAATTTCCTCTTTGTATAAAATTTGGTTAATAAAATGTAGCTTTGTTCGTTTGTAAAATGTGACTATTTTGAAAACAGCTTTCATATCCATGTTGGTTTTATTTTTCGCTCTTTCATTAGGAAGTTGCAAAAAGAATGGGTTACTTTCGAAAAAGAACCTTGAGTTTTCCATTGATACACTTGTTTTTGATACCGTTTTTACAACCATTGGCTCTACAACTCAACAATTTAAAATTTACAACCGCGAAAATAAAGCCGTTAAAATCGAGGAGATCGAATTAATGGGAGGAGAAAATTCACCTTTCAGAATGAATGTTGACGGATTGATGGGTAATAAATTGACTAACATTGAAGTTCTTGCGAAAGACAGTCTTTTTGCATTTGTTGAAGTAACATTAAATGTAAACGGTGAAATATTACCAATGATCGTTGAGGATTCTATTCGCTTTAGAACGAATGGAATTAATCAATACATTAAACTTGCTGTTTGGGGACAAGATGCTTATTTTCATTACAAGGATTTAAATGAAGGAACTTGGCCAAATGACAAACCACATGTGATTTATGGATATGCAGCAATAGATTCAGCGAAAACCTTGACAATTCAGGCTGGAACTCAGATCCATTTGCATAAAAATGCATTGTTATACGTCTATAAATCGACACTCAACATACAGGGAACATTGGGAAATGAAGTTGTTCTTCAAGGAGATCGTTTGGAACCTGAATACGATGACGTTAGTGGGCAATATTATGGAATTTATTTTCAAGAGGCGCGACCGAGTTCAATTGACTATGCAATAATAAAAAATGGGACAGCAGGAATTCATCTATTTTCAGACGACCCGAGTAATCCAAATTACACACTTACATTAACAAATACCATTATCGAAAATCAAGCAAGATATGGCGTTTTTATTTATTCTGGAGCTAAAGTAAAAGCAGAAAATTGTATTATTGCGAAGAATGGGACGCATTCACTGCTCGTTCTTGAAGGTGGAGATTTTAATTTTAATCACTGTGACCTCCTTGGATATGGAAGTTCACAAAACCCTTCAGTTGGAATAAGCAATTATTACACGGATTATTCAACCAACACAACCAATGTTGGTTCAATAAATGAAGGCATATTATATAACTGCATTTTAAGTGGGAATTTGGAGACTGAATTGGCAATTGATACAATCCAGATGGCAGGAGTGAATTTGAATTTTGATTTTAAAAATTGCCTAATCAAATCACAAGAAATACAAACGGATGGATTTTATCAATCAATCTTTTGGAACAACAATCCATTATTTATAGATCCTCAAAATTTTGATTTTAGCTTCTCTCCCTCTTCAATAATAAATGGAAATGGATTTACAACATCTGTTGTGACAGATATTTTTGGAGCCGGTCGAAACAATCCACCAGATATTGGTGCAATCGAATTGAATTGATCGAACTACGGCTCTTCGATTAAAACCTGATACTTCGAAAGTCCATCCTTTCGTGAGCAAGCATTAAAGTGCCACCATTCTGTCGGTATATTTCGAAAACCCTCTTTTAGCATTACTTTTCGGAGTAACTCCCGATTTTCAATGTGCTGTTTCGTTAATTCTCCGGATTTAAGAAATTTACTTTCTAATTCGGGATAAGCAATTTCACGAAAATCGTCGTAACTTGCTCCCATATCTAAAGGCGTTTTGTTTTCATTACAAATAGTTAAATCAACAGCTGCGCCTATATTATGTAAACTTCTGTTTTTAGGATTTGAAACATACTTTCCTCGTTCAATTGGAGGAAGCGAATCCATCGCATCCCACATTATTTGCTGAACGCTAACCGGTCTAACCGCATCATAGATTAACAACTTATAACCTGGTTTAATTCGCGATAAATAATCCTGGCAATTCGATAATCTCAAAGCAACATCCTTCTGTAAAAAAGCTCGATTTAAACGAGAATACAACTTAGTTTTCATGAAATTATCGGAAGAAGCATACTTCAAATCAACTAAAATTTCAGAATTTAATTCTTGAATATCAATTAAATTATTCACTTTAATTACCAGTGAATCCGACTTTTGATCGGAAACTTTACGCTTCGTTTTATTCGTAATTTCCTTTTTCTGATCAACGCTAGACTTTTCACTCGAATTACAAGAGCTGACAAAAATGGAAAAAGCCAAAATATGAATTTCAATAAAATTGGTTGACCATTTTTTCTTCTTCATTTATTATTTTTTGAATAGAAAAAAATTCTTTATAACGACTTTAAATATGCATCTACATTTTTCTGAATGCGTGCTTGAATATCAGTTGTATCTGACTTTTCGAACTTTTTACCAGTAATTTGCTCATATAATTCAATGTATCGATCGGTGATTGTATTTACAAATTCATCGGGCATAAAAGGCATTTGCTGACCTTCCAATCCTTGAAATCCATTTTCAATCAACCATTGGCGAACGAATTCTTTGGAAAGCTGTTTTTGAGGTTCACCATTTTTCTGACGTTCTTCATAACCTTCGGCATAAAAATAGCGTGAAGAATCTGGCGTGTGAATTTCATCTATTAAAACTACTTCACCATTTCGAATTCCAAATTCGTATTTCGTATCGACCAAAATCAAACCTCGTTCAGAAGCCATTTCAGTTCCTCGTTGAAATAAAGCTCGCGTATATTTTTCCATTTGCAAATAAGTATGCTCTGGAACAATTCCTTTTGCTAAAATATCTTCCCGAGAAATATCTTCATCATGGCCTTCTTCAGCTTTCGTGGCAGGCGTAATGATTGGTTCAGGAAATTTATCGTTTTCAATCATTCCATCTGGCATTGTCACACCGCACAATATTCGTTTTCCTAATTTATACTCTCGAGCTGCGTGTCCAGATAAATAACCACGAATGACCATTTCCACGCGAACTGGCTCACAAGCATAACCAACAGCCACACTCGGATCGGGAGTTGCAATCAGCCAATTTGGAACAATGTCTTTTGTCGCATCAAGAAACATGGTCGCCACTTGATTTAATACCTGACCTTTAAATGGAATTCCTTTCGGTAAAATATGGTCAAAAGCCGAAATTCGATCGGATGCTACCATCACCAATAGTCCATTTTCAAGCGTGTAAACATCCCTTACTTTTCCGTTATAAACTGAAACTTGAGCCGGAAATTGAAAATGAGATGACGTAATTGCTTTCATGCTGATTTATTTGTTTTTATCTATTTGTTTTTCTTTCGCTTCCGCTTGATCAAAAGCCTCAATGATTTTCTTAACTAAACTATGCCGAATGACATCACTTTGGCCCAATCGAATAACGCTAATTTCTTCCACATCT
>VGML01000179.1 GCA_016866415.1 Bacteroidota bacterium
TTTTAGTTGAAAATTACGAACTAACCAACGCATAATTGCGAACAAAGTAGTCGCGAGCTAAAAAATTCTCAACAAGTTATTCTGCAAACCTGTGGGGTCATTTTAAAAAAAATTCAATAATCCTTGGTAAGCTACGTTAAGCAGTTAACTTTGCGTTGAATGAAATTTTTGCTCACATTTCTTAGTTTATTTATCATTACTATACTTCATTCTCAAAGTGTAAGATTATCAGGAACGTGTGTGGGTAAAAAAAACTTTCCTATTCAAGGTGTTTCTTCTCAATTAGTTACTGGAAATAAAATTCAAAATCAGGTTACGGATTCACTTGGGTTTTATTCTTTTCTCGTTCAGACAGGTGATTCAGTTCAATTAACATTCTTATATGAAGATTTGAAGGAAGTTCGAACCCTATTCATTCAACAAAATGAAGAAATAAGAATGCCGGCTGTTTACTTCCCTGTTCTTCCCCAAAAGGAGATTACGTTCTTGCAATCAAAAGTGGATCCGTTTACTATTGAGAAAATGCCGTTAATTGACTTTCAGAAACTCTCAGGTGGCGTTGAAAAGGCATTGGTATTAACTACTTCGGCGACATCCAATAATGAGTTAACGAGTAATTACAATGTTCGCGGTGGAAATTACGATGAGAACTTGGTATATGTCAATGGTTTTTTGGTTTATCGTCCATTTCTGACGCGCAGTGGACAGCAGGAAGGAATGAGTTTTATCCATTCATCGCTTGTTGAGTCTGTGCGATTTTCAGCAGGAGGCTTTGATGCCCAATATGGCGATCGACTCAGTTCTGTATTAGATATAACATACAGCACACCCAAGAAATTTGGCGCCTCCGCTTTAGCTTCGCTTCTTGGTGTTGAAGCGCATGCTGAACAGGAGGTTTCTAATCGATTTAATTATTTAGCAGGAGCTCGTTATCGCTCTAATGGTTATTTGTTGAATTCATTACCAGCAAAAGGCTCATACAATCCCGTTTTTGCAGATGCTCAAATGCTTTTGAATTACAATTTGAATGAAAAATTAACCTTAAGTTTTCTGGGTCATTATTCAAGTAACGATTTTCGATTTAGCCCGGAAACTTCCGAAACAGACTTCGGAACAGCAAATGAAGCCTATTCCTTCCGAATTTATTTTGATGGACAAGAAAAAACGCGTTTTCAGACCATGATGGGAGGCTTAGCATTGAAGTGGGTACCAAGCAAGCGTACAAAACTTGATTTTTATGCTTCTGCATTTAATTCTGATGAACGAGAGTATTTTGACATCCAAGGACAATATTATATTAATGAACTCGAGACTGATCCTTCGAAAGAAGAATACGGTGACTCGATTGCTGTTTTAGGGGTTGGAACATTTTTAAATCACGCGCGAAATCGATTAAATGCGATTATTTTCAGTGTTTATCACAATGGAGAACATCAACTTTTTTCAAATTTTACCAATGCGTCAAATAAAACATTTAAAGTTTCTACATTAAAGTGGGGCGTTCAATTTCAGCAGGATCAATTTGCAGATGTTTTAAGTGAGTGGAAAATGATTGATTCCGCCGGTTATAGTTTGCCTCAATCTACACCAAATCAAGTTGAACTTTTCGAAACGATTAAGGGGAATCTTACTTTGTCAACTTTTCGAGTAAGTGGATTTACACAATGGAACACGAGTTGGTCAAACCTTAGGAAAGATTATAAGGTTGTTCTTTCGAAAAAAATTAAAAAAGGAGATTCCAAAGAAACAAAAACATTTGAAACTATTGTTCCTGAATCAAGTAGTAAGTTTGCTTTAGCACTTGGATTAAGGGGTGGATATACGCAAATCAATAATGAACCATACATAACTCCGCGAGTTTCGTTGACTTATTTCCCTCGCTCCTACATGGTTAAAGAGAATCGTATTGTTCGAAGAAGTATGAGCTACAGATTTTCTTCAGGGCTTTATTATCAACCTCCTTTTTACCGTGAATTCCGAACGTTTGATGGTCAGTTGAGAACGAATGTCAAGTCTCAGAAATCACTGCACATCGTTGCAGGAACGGATTATTATTTTAACATGTGGGGACGTGAAAAGCCTTTCAAACTAACCGGAGAACTTTTCTACAAGTACTTATGGGATGTAAATCCGTATGAAATTGATAATGTTCGAACACGTTATTTTGCCGAAAACAATGCGGTTGCGTATGCTTATGGTGTTGACATGAACATATACGGTGAATTTGTCAAGGGAATCGAGTCGTTTTTCAAATTGGGAATTTTATCTACGTATGAAGATTTAAAGAATGATTCCTACAAAGAATATTATAATGCCGCTGGAGAAAAAATTATTTTTGGTTATAGTGAAGACCAAGTAGTTGTTGATAGCGCAACGATTTATCCCGGTTTTATACCTCGTCCGACTGATCAAATTTTTACGTTTGGAGCCTTGGTTCAAGATCAAATGCCAGGATTGGAAAATTTTACGGTTCAAATGGGCTTGCAATTCGGATCTCCACTTCCTTATGGTCCACCGGATCACGACCGCTATAAAGATGTCTTGAGAATGAAATCTTATTTCCGTGTCGATTTAGGTCTTTCATATGACTTCATGAAAACGAAAAAGCAAAAAGTCACTTTTTGGACAAAGAACTTTACGGATGCAATCGTTTCATTGGAAGTTTTTAATTTACTTGGTATTAAGAATGTTCTTTCCAAACAATGGATTCAAGATGTGGAAGGTAGGTATTATTCAATTCCAAATTACTTAACTGCCAGAAGATTCAATCTTAAACTAATCGTAAGGTTATAAAATTGTTTCGGAAATTCATCGTACAATAAGAATCTTCATAGTTAGTTTAGTTAAAGCAAAAACGCCTCCAATGTGAGGCGTCTTTTGTTATTATTAAAGAAAAGCTAAAATTAAACTAATCCTGACAAAGCCCTTGAATGATGTGAAATGTATCGTGCGCTTCAGCGATCTTCTTTGTTAAAACTTCCGTTTTTGCATTTTTACTTTTGAGTTTATCCAATTCATCACATTGTTTTACCAACTTCATCAATGCCTTACTAATTTCTTCTTTTTGTAAGGGAAGGGGAGGAGTAGAGTTTTTAAGTAAAATTGCCTTTGCAAGTAATTCACCGCTTCGATTTTTCAATGGATCTAAATTGCCTTTCTCTGAGGGATGAAAAACTTGTGACATGACACGATGAAATTCTTTTAATTCTGGCCAAGTATCTTTTTCAATTTGTGCCAATAAAGGATCATTTATAGCTGACATATATTTTTGAGATACCACACCCCAATCAATGAGATTCCATATCGCTCCTAAATAGTCTCCACGTTTATTTTGATATTTTAGATAATAAGCGTGCTCCCAAACGTCTATTCCTAAAATTGGAATTCCACGATCTTTTGCCACATCCATAATTGGATTATCCTGATTTGGTGTGCTCGTAACAATCAACTTTTTTTGAGGTGTTACAACTAACCAAGCCCATCCGGCTCCAAAACGAGTTGAAGCTGCTTGATTTAATTTTGCTTTAAGCGAGTCAATGTTACCAAATTGATTCTTTATTACATTTTCTAATTCAGAACTGATTGGATTTGCCTGCTTCTCTTTTGGAGTGAGAATTTCCCAAAATAACGTGTGATTAAAGTGTCCTCCAGCGTTGTTTCGAACCGCCTCTGAACGAAAACTAGCATACATCATTAAATCATTCAAGCTTGATTTTTCTAAATTAGTTCCCGCAATTGCTTTATTCAAATTCGTCACGTAAGCTTGATGGTGTTTACTATGGTGAATTTCCATCGTCTTGGCATCAATATATGGCTCGTATTCCTCATAGTTGAAATTTAAATTCGGCAGATTGTAAGGTTGTCCATTAATAATAAAATGTGAAGCGATTACACCAATAAAAAAGAAAAGTCTCATAAGTTGAATTTTTGCGAAGTTAAGAATTCTAGAAATTCTGAAGATCAACCATACGCATCGCGATAAATGCTTTCAAAACGCGATATCCAACGCCAGGAACTTCCACGTGAATCAAATAAATTCCGGATGCAACAGGAATATTAGCGTGATTTGTTAATATCCAATCTTGGTAAGTGACTGGACTGTCTTTTTCAATGCGCTGAACTAACTTACCATTGGTTGTATAAATTGAAATCGTACATTTTTCAGGTAAATTAGTGATTTTAATGCGATTATCAATTTTGTTTCGTTCATATTCGGAAAACGCATTGTAAGGATTCGGCACCACATTAATCAGCTCAAGAGCTTCCTGAAGTGCGCAAGATGCACCAAGCTCTGTTGCTATTTCATCCATTGACCACGAGTACATCGGTCGTCCACCATTTTCTTCTGAACCAACGAAGTTTTTGTATTCTTTGTTGATTCGTAGTTTGATTGTAACATCCGTTGAAAGTAAGGATTGATTTGGATTCAACATTGGATAAGCTACCCATGTTAAACTTCCGTACAATTCGCGTTTTGCTGATGTTGAATTTGTTTCTACTTCGGCCCATTTGTTTTGTAAGAAGTTGCTTCCAGCTGCCTCCGCTTCTGAAGGAATATATGCAGGGAAGTCAAATCCATTCGAAAATCCGTTTGTTGACTTTTGCTTGTAGCTAAATACATAGATTGCATGAACCCCTCCCATCAATGGTGTTCCAACATTACTC
>VGML01000180.1 GCA_016866415.1 Bacteroidota bacterium
TAAATACAATGTGAATATAGTTCTTAACGAGTGATTGTCCCATAATATATTTTGCCCCTTCAGGGCTTTTTAGTTCGTTAGTCAATTAGGATGGATTTCATCCATCGTTCAGTAAATAGGGCCCTAGCAGGACTAATTTGAAATTAAAAATAGTGAAAAATAAGTTGATCACCTAATAAAAGATTAAAAAATAATCAAAATAAAAGACTAATAAGTAATCATTTTGTACTTTTGTCCAACAAACGATATGCGCTTACAGAAAAAATTACCTTTCAAAAACTTGAAAAATGGCTGTATTGCGTTCAATTGCTCACATGGATTTGGATACATTTTTTGTTTCCTGTGAAAGAAAATTAGATAGTAGATTAATTGGAAAACCGATTTTGATTGGAGGAACATCCGATCGGGGAGTGGTGGCATCGTGTAGCTACGAAGCGCGTCATTTTGGAATTCATTCCGCCATGCCTATGAAAATGGCTAAGGAACGCTGTCCGGAGGCGATTATCATCAAAGGAAATTCGGAAACGTATAGCAAGTTTTCACGCGAAGTAACGGACATCATTCGTGAATCGGTTCCCGTTTATGAAAAGACTTCGATCGATGAATTTTATATGGACTTAACGGGAATGGATAAGTTTTTCGGAACGATGAAATACGCGTCGGAACTGCGTCAACGAATTTTGCATGAAACAGGTTTGCCAATTTCATTTGGGTTATCGCAGAACAAAACGGTTTCCAAAATTGCTACGGGTGAAGCTAAACCAAATAATCAACTGCGAATTGACTATGGTTCGGAACGCGAATTTCTGGCGCCACTTTCCGTTCGGAAGATTCCGATGGTGGGAATAAAAACCTATCAAACGCTTTGTAATTTGGGTGTTCGGAAGATTCAAACCATTCAGGAAATGCCAGTTGAACTGATTCAAAGTGCTTTAGGCGAAAACGGCGTTACGATTTGGAAAAAAGCGAATGGTTTGGATAATTCTCCCGTGGAACAATACAATGAACGAAAGTCGATTTCCACCGAGCGAACGTTTGATTATGATACGATTGACGTCGTAAAACTACGTGGAATCATGTTGGCGATGGCAGAAAATCTCGCGTTTCAATTGCGTAGAGGAGAAAAGCTCTCGGGTTGTGTGACGGTTAAAATTCGTTATTCCGACTTTCAAACGCAAACTTTACAGAAACAAATTCCATATACGGCTGCGGATCACCAGCTTTTACCAGTGGTGAGCGATTTATTTGAGCGTTTGTATAGCCGGCGTTTGCTTGTGCGATTGATCGGCGTGCGCTACAGCTCGCTCGTTTCTGGGTTTCATCAGTTGAATTTGTTTGATGAATCTTTGGATTATGCAGCACTTTATAATGCCTTGGATCGAATTCGTTTGCGTTACGGTGATCGTTCCGTGATTCGTGCCATTGGTATGGAAGCTCGAACCATTGGTCGTTGGAATCCATTTTCCGGCGAACCGCCGCCTTTGCTAGCAAACAGAAGGGTATAAAAAAAGCGCTCCGAAGAACGCTTTTTGAAGTTTATTAATCGAAATTAGAATACAAAGCGAACCCCGTAACCTATAAAGTATAAAGGCTGATTTTTCATTTCAAAATTTTTCACTTTAAACGAACTGTTGCCCGTTGGATTTTTCGAATAAAGGTTTAAAACATTAATGTTTGAATGAGCCTTAACGATAAATGAAATATTTTTATAAACTCTGATATCAATTCCCATTCCCAATCTAAGCCCAATTCTTGAAATATTATCAATATCACCAATCCCAAAAGATTCAACTGCTAAATCAGCATAGTTTGAAAAGTTTAATCCACCCTGTGCTCTAAATTTCAGTCTATTTAAAACCGGAAATTCTTTCATTACACCTAATGATATTGAACTCAAATTATTGCCAGATCCAGATGCAGCATTTTCAGTGGTGTCGCCATCTTTGATAAAATCCATTTCGAAATCAGGTGAAATATTCCCAAAATTTTCAGCCGCAATATAAGCTCGTAGAATTTCATTTTTCAATAAAAAGTCAACCTGTAAACCTTGCTGACCTTTTGACCCTAAATTAAATTCAACACCGACAGTTGGATCTGACTCTTCAATTGAATTTATATAATTCAGTCTGTCAACAGGTTTTGCTAAACTTTGATATTGTTGAATAGATTTTGGTAGAGAATCGACCTGAACAATTTTTGTATATTTGGCTGGCAATCCAGACAACTTTATTTGTATTTCCTTAGTTTTACCATTTAGATCTGTTTTGGTAAATGAGTAAATTGGATCCACAACAAAATCACAAGAGTGTGTTTCCAAAAATAGTTGCATCGCATTTGCCTTTCTTTCGTCTTCTGAAATTTTCAATAGCGCATTGTAGGTAACTTCCTTTCTGACATTTTCAACTGATAAATCAGCAAGTAGTGGCCTCGAAAGCATACCGTTGACGTTCTGATTTAAAATAGGGTCTTTTGAATCACGGTACTTGGTGATCTTCTTAGAAACAGAACAAGAAAAAATGAGACTTGAAAAAGCTCCAATGTAAAATAATTTTTTCATAAATATAAATTTAAATTTACTTCTAAAATACTCCACTTTAATCAAATTAGTTTCATTTTATCTTTGAATTTTACACATAAAGCTATTTAAAAAATTATTTAAAATATTGAATATCAATTAGTTAACATTCAACATTTATCAAGCTGTTTTCGATGCATTTCAGCATAAGAGCCATTAATTGCTAATAGTTCTTCATGTGAACCTTGTTCGATTACATGCCCATGATTAAGCACAATAATATCATTTGCATTACGAATGGTTGAAATGCGGTGGCTAACCACAATGGTTGTGCGATCATGGTGATTTTGGTGAATGTTATTTAAGATGATATCCTCTGTTTCGGTATCGACAGCTGAGAGACAATCGTCAAGAAGAAGTAATTGTGGTTTTCTCAATAAGGCACGCGCAATACTGATTCTTTGTTTTTGTCCACCACTCAAGTTAACTCCTCGCTCTCCTAGAATCGTTTCAAATTTATCCGGAAAGTCGATGATGTTATTATAAACGTGCGACGCCTTGGTTACTTCAATTAATTCTTGCTCAGAAACATTTTTTTCTTTGGATCCGAATTTTAAATTATTCGTGATTGTATCAGAGAAGAGAAATACATCTTGAGGAACGATACCGCTGATATCACGAAAAGCATCTGAATTGATTGATTGAATATTCTTTCTGTCAATTAAAATCTCACCTGAATCACAATGATATTGTCTTAATAAGAGCTGAAGAATCGTAGACTTTCCACTTCCTGTTCTACCAACAATGGCTAAGGTATCTCCTTTTTTAATTTTAAAACTCACATTCTCCAATGCTTTTATTCCTGTATCAGGATAAGTAAAAGAAACATTTCGGAATTCGATATCGCCTTGAAAGGTAAAGTCCTCGTGATTGGTATTTTCAAATTCCGGTTTTGTTTTTAAAAATTCATTGATTCGATTTTGGGAAGCCGCTGCGCGCTGAATGATGGATGTTACCCAACCAACACTCGCAAATGGCCAAGTTAAATTATTCACAAAGAAAATAAAGGCGACAATTCCACCCAAGGATATTTGTTTGTCATAAGTCATCAATCCACCCAAGTATATCGTTATCAAAGTGCTGATACCAATTAAAAAAATCATAGTCGGCATAAACAGAGCATTCGTTAAAACCAACTTCATACTTCGTTTTTGATATTCATTGGAAGAAGTAGAAAATTTAGTTGAAGTTTCTTCGTCTCGATTGTAAGCCTTTATGATTCTTATTCCTGCAAACGTTTCTTGTGCAATTGTAGAAAGAAGTGACTGTTCTTGCTGAACCAATTTACTCATCTTGTTAATCCGAGTTGAAACTGAATAAATTAGGAAAGACATAATTGGAAGCGGAAGCAAAACGAAAAAAGTCAACTTTCCAGAAATTTGAATCATTTGATAGATAATCATCGAACTCAAAATGACCAAATTGATTGTATACATGATACCAGGCCCTAGGTACATTCTAACCAAGCCAACATCTTCTGAAATTCGATTCATTAAGTCACCTGTAGAGTTCCTTTTGAAAAAAGCTAAATCTAATTTTTGATATTGCTGGAAAATTTCATTTTTTAAATCGAATTCGATTAATCTGGACATGATGATAATCGTTTGACGCATCAAGAACAAAAAAAATCCTTTTAAAAAGGAAAGTAAAATATAAATTCCTCCTAGTTTAATAGATAACCAAAACGCGGATTCAATACCCGTAATTTTTGTCGAACCCATTAAATTGTCAACACTTTCTTTAACGTAGATAGGCATTTTCACACCAAAGTAGTTGCTTACAATTGTAAAAACAATACCCAACAAAAAATGCCATTTGTATTTGACGAAATATTTATTGAGGTATTGAAGTGATTTCATTTATAATTTTCTAATTTTGCCAACCTGAGTGGCAGTGCAAATTTAACCATTCATATCATAAGTTAACGAACTATATTTACGATGTCTGAAATTAAAACTCTTTCCGCCACCGAGCTTACTGAAAACCCAGTAATCGCTCAAATGGCGAATTTAGGACATGAACAAATCCTTTTTTGTAATGACGAAGAAACCGGACTTAAAGCAATCATTGCTGTTCATAATACGGTT
>VGML01000181.1 GCA_016866415.1 Bacteroidota bacterium
AAGGCTCATCACAACAAGCTTTCATTCAAAGACGAGTATCGAACGCATTTAGTCAATCACGGATATGATTTCGATGAACGGTATGTTTGGGATTAAAAATCTCGTCCTTTCAGGACTTATGCAGATGATTCAGTATTACAACGTCGGATGAAGACCGACGTTGGTGAATACCGCTCTTACAGAGCTTGAATAAATTCGTTATCCTTTAATAATTTTTGTTAAGAACATACATCAACTCATAAATCACAATATCTTTGATTTCAAATAGTTAAAAAATGAAACCAATCTATGTTGTTTTAGCCGCTATCGCGGGAATTTTATTAATCGTTTTCTTGGGTTACTACAATTTGTATAACTCGGCAGTTCGACTGCAGGAAGGCGTGAATGAGAAATGGGGAAATGTTCAATCGGCTTATCAAAGACGAGCGGATCTAGTGCCGAACTTAGTTGAAACCGTTAAAGGTGCGGCTAAAAATGAACAAGAAATTCTGACCAAGGTTACCCAAGCAAGAGCTGGAATCGTTGGAATCAACGAAGAAATTACCAATGCTAAAAATCCGGAGCAATTGGAAGTTTTGGGTAAAAAAATAAATACAGCCATTAATTTGGCTTACGAAGCTTATCCACAAATTCGTTCAACCGAAAACTTTCAAGGTTTGCAAGTTCAATTGGAAAGAACTGAAAATCGCATCAATCGAGAACGTGACCTTTACAACGAGTCCGTTAAGGAATATAACACGCACGTTCGTGGATTTTTTGCTAGTATGTTCTTGAATAATGAGATATTCCCAGTAAAAGAAGGGTTCAAAGCGGCTTCTGGTGCAGAAAATTCACCAAACGTTAAATTCTAAAGACGATGCTGACAGCAAGCGAAAAAGAAGAAATTCAAGAAAGCATTCGGCTTGCTGAACTCAAAACATCAGGTGAAATCCGTGTTCACATCGACAAAAAATGTGATTCTGATCCTTTTGAAAAAGCAGTTACGATTTTCAACAAACTCAAAATGTATCAAACGCGAGATAGAAATGGCGTTTTGATTTACATCTCATTTTTAGATAGAAAGTTAGCAATCATTGGCGATGAAGGAATTAATAATGTAGTTCCAACTGACTTTTGGGAGAGCACTAAAAACGAACTAATTTTCAGATTCAAACGAAATGAATTTGCTCAAGGAATAATTGATGCAGTAAACGAAGCTGGGAAAGAATTACAACACTACTTTCCTGTAAAGTCAGACGATAAAAACGAATTGAGCAACGAAATCACCATGGAATGAAGTTACGTTTCATCCATATCGTTTTGTTATGCTTGATTTCGATTTCTTGCTTGGCTCAATTTCCAAAGCCAAAATATCCGCCCAGACTTTACAATAATTTTTCTACCGTAAAACTTTTAAACGATGAAGAAGAGCGATTGATTGAAAGTCAACTGGAAACATTTGAAAAAGAAACATCTAACGAGATTGCCGTCATCCTTGTTGACAACCTAAACGGAATGGAACCTTGGGATTACGCAGCAAAAATCGGCGAAGAATGGGGTATCGGAAAAGAAAAGGAAGACAACGGGATTGTAATTCTGATCAAGCCTGTTAAAAACGATGAAGGAGGACGAAAAGTATGCATCGGTGTTGGGCGAGGACTGGAAGCTGTCATTCCCGATATAACTGCGAACGACATCATTGAAAATGAGTTTACCCCGAATTTCAAACAGAAGAATTACTACCTCGGACTTAAATCTACAATTGAGGTTATTTCAAGTCTCGCTAAAAAAGAATATAATTACAAAACATATGCTAAAAAGCATGAAGGTGGATTTTTGGAAGGAATCATAGCTTTGATTATTATAATCGTATTTGTAATCATTTTGATTCGAAGAGGAGGTCGCGGAGGCGGAATGACCATAGGAGGAGGTGGTTTTTTCGGAGGGTATGGAGGATTCGGCGGTGGTAGTTCTAGTGGTGGTTCTGGTGGTGGTGGTAGCTTCGGTGGATTTGGCGGCGGAAGCTTTGGAGGAGGTGGCGCAAGTGGGGACTGGTGAGTTTTTGGAAATCAGTTCCAATTAACAATTTAAAAGTAAATCTGGCCTAAATTCATATTTGTCAAAAACTACATTTTAATGTGTGCTAAGGCTTCATTTTGTTTTGTATCAAAGCACTCGTATATTGCTGATAAATTGCTTTAATCATTCTAATTTTCGATATTTCTTTTTTCGACCTTTTTGTCTTTTGTTGTTCATTCCATAGGATAGGATCAATACCCTTTTCAAAAGCAATTAAGTTTTCGGATGAGTAAGCTAGTTTTGGGAGTCTTTTCTTTTTAAAGTAGGACGATCCCATCGCAAAAAAACTTGTTTTTTGATTTAATAAATCCAATGCCGTAGGAAGAATATCAATTTGTTGAAAAGGAATTCCATCTTTTACTTGTGGTAATCGTCCACTAGCGTGATAAAAAGCAATCGGTATTCGGTGTCCCCACTCCAATGATGCTCTATCAGCTCTTGATGTTGGACCAACATGATCAGCGCAAAAAATGAACAAGGTGTTTTTAAACCAATCTTGCTTTTGAGCTTTTTTCCAAAATGATTTAAAAGCAAAATCGACGTAATTAATTGTTTTACAAAGTGGATCCAGACCTAAACGAACTTTGTTTTTATACTCCTTTGGAACGGTAAACGGGTGATGCGAAGAAAGTGTAAAAATCATTGAAAAAAACGGCTTCTTGAATTCATTCATTTGATCTATAGACCAAGACATGAAGTGATGATCTTCGATTCCCCAGTTACCATCAAAATGTTGATCATTTCCATATTCCGATCGACCAAAATAATGATCGAAACCAACGGCTGAAGCAAACGCATCGAAACGCATTGAACCATTTGTAGCGCCATGAAAGAAGGCGGATTCATAACCATCTTTTTTCAAAATACTCGGAAATCCTTCAAATTGATTCGAACTGTAGGAGGAAAGAATAAAACTTTCGTTCATCCAAGTGGGGATTGACGAAACAACCGTAGGCAAAGCGTCCATTGAAGTTCTTGCATTCGCAATTCCATAATCAAAATACATCGATTGACTTAAAATGGAATCCAAAAATGGAGTATAACTTGCTGGACTTGCTGGACCACAATACATCGTTCCAAAACTCTCAAAAAGAATGAATACAACATTTGGTTTTCCTGGCAATAAATATTGAGGATTTGATTTTTGGATGGGATTAAATAGGCGATTTACTTCTTGCTCTGAAAAATAATCTTTCTTTTCTACACCAACGAAATCATACGTTTTAATAATTGTAAATGCAGAATTTAGAACAGCTGGTGAATTCTCAAGCGAACAATAATTTGTTGATTCTAAAACTCCCACAGGTTTCAACTGAAATCCACCTCTTCCAATTAGAATTGTGAGTAAAGTTCCTACAATTAATCCAACCCAACTTGAGAGAGATTTGAAATTTGAAACGGGATTTTTAAGTTTAAGGTAGCCAAAAATCAATCCTGAAAACGATAAGATGAAGAACAAAATTAACCACCAGAATTCAAGCAAAAAATCTCCCGCAAGGCTAGTCGTTTCAGGATTATTTAACATATAAATCAAATAATCATAACTCGTTCGTTTTTCAGTGTAAGAAAAATAGGCAACATCCCAAGCATTAAAAAAGAAAATAAGAATTGAGGTAGACGCGAATAGGAAGAGTAAAACAAATGATCTTACTTTTTCCAACGAACGACCAACCGGAATTAGAAACAAAAAAATAAAAGGCAAGAAAAAAAGTGCGACTGTAATTAAATCAAACCAAATACCGACGATGTGCTCATAAAAACCAAAGTTTTTAAATGATTTGGAATTTGTGACCAAAAGTATGATTCGATATAGTTCCAAGACTAGAAGAACTAAGCCCAACTTCAAGATTAAGTTGGCATAAACATTTTCCCTCGAAAAATATCTTTTCAAATTAATAGTTCAAAAGCTTATTAACTGCTTCCAATAGTCTATCCTGAGGCAAGAATTGCTTTTCCAAAGAGACCGCAAATGGAACTGGTGTGTCTAATGATGCAACTCTTAAAACGGGTGCGTCCAACGACTCAAAGCAGTTTTCAGTTATTAAAGCCACCAATTCCCCTCCTATTCCACCTGTCATGCAATCCTCATGAAGAACAATAACTTTTCCTGTTTTTCTCACAGCTTCGAAAATGGCTTCCTCATCCAATGGTAAAAGCGTTCTCAAATCCAATATCTCGATTGAAAGGTCTTTTCTTGCATCCACCAAATCTTTTGCCCAATGAACACCTAAACCATATGTAACAATGGTAAGGTTCGATCCTGAAACTACTGTTTTTGCTTTTCCAATTTCAACCGTATAATATTCATCAGATACTTCCTCTTTCAAACTACGATACAAATATTTGTGCTCAAAAAAGATAACAGGATTTGGATCTTCGATAGCGGCATTTAATAATCCTTTCGCATCAGACGGGGATGAAGGATAAACCACTTTTAATCCTGGGGTATGCACAAACCAGGCTTCATTGCTTTGAGAATGAAAAGGTCCAGCAGCTGTCCCCGCTCCTGTTGGCATTCGTACGACAACATCCGCATTTTGCCCCCATCTCCAGTGGATTTTCGCTAAATTATTGATGATTTGATTGAACCCACAAGTGACA
>VGML01000182.1 GCA_016866415.1 Bacteroidota bacterium
TTATGTATTTCTACTATGAACGAATTTATCCAGACTTCAACAATCATAAAATTGAGTTAATCGAAAAAAAATTAAATGAACCGAACGCAATTAAGGATATTCAAAAAAACAATCCTGAAATGCAAAACGATTCTCCAGAGGAGGTGCGAAATGAAGTGATCCAAAAATCGAAAATGATTTACAGCTCCAAGTTCAATATGCTTGTTTCTTTGTTGTCATTGGTTCTTTATACAACCATAAATTCTATTGTAATTTCGATCATTTTCAGAAAAGTCGTTTTTGCGAATAGAAGTTAAAGTTTAGCCTCTAATTCTTTACCCAATTCTTCATAATTTATTCCGTCAAAAGTACCCGATGACATCATTAAGAGTACTGAATTCGATAAATCTTGTTGGTTAATAAATTCAAGTACTTCTGATGTTTTATTCGTAACAACAACATTACCGCCAAAACCATCCAATACTTGTCGATTAGATATTGGTTCCAATTTTTTATGTTTTACTACCTCTGGATTGAAATATACCAAAGCAACATCGGCCTTAGCCATTGAATTTTTATAGTGCGGAAGAAATTCTTTTTTCAGCGAAGAAAAGGTGTGTAATTCCATGCATGCAATCACTTTACGACTTTGATATTGATGTTTCACTGCATTAGTTGTTGCCATTAATTTTGAAGGTGAATGGGCGAAATCTTTGAACATCACAAAATTCTCTTTCTCTGCCACTTTCTGAAGACGTTTTCCGGCGCCTTTAAAATCATTCATGGCTTTTAGAAATTCATCGGGTTGAATTCCAATAGCTTCTCCCAATCGAAGCGCACCCATTAGATTTTGCAAGTTATGGGGACCAAATATGGATAGGTGATAGTCTTTCCCTACAAAATGGAGAATGGTTCCGGAAGTTGTCGGTTCAAAATTTGGAGTTTCGTAAGGTACAGTTTTAATTTTTGACGAATACTTTTCTCCAAGTTTATTAACCTCCAAATCCTCAACATTATAAACCAATGTTCCGTTTGGTTCTATTAACTGGCAAAAAATATCAAATTGATCAAGGTAATTTTCAAACGTTGGAAAAACATTTATATGGTCCCAAGCGATTCCACTGATTATTGCAATATTGGGTTTGTACAAGTGGAATTTAGGTCTACGATCAATGGGTGAGCTTAAGTATTCATCACCCTCTAAGATCATGATTTTTGCATCTTCACTCAATTTTACCATGCAGTCATAACCTTCGAGTTGAGCACCAACCATGTAATCCACATTCAATCCGATTTTATTAATTGCGTGCAGAAGCATTGAAGTTATGGTTGTTTTTCCATGACTTCCACCAATAACAAGTCTAATTTTATCTTTACTTTGTTCGTACAGATATTCAGGATACGAAAAAATTGGAATGTTCAAATCCTTAGCCTTCTGCAACTCTGGATTATCTTCTCTTGCGTGCATTCCTAATATTACAGCATCCAATTTTGGATGAATCATATCAATATTCCATCCAATATTTTTAGGGAGAATCCCTTGTTTTTCTAGTCGAGTTTTAGAAGGTTCAAATATTTCATCATCTGACCCTGTTACGATGTAGCCTTTTCTGCTAAGCGCAATTGCCAGATTATGCATAGCACTCCCCCCAATTGCAATAAAATGAACATTCATAATACCATTTTCTGTGAAAATAGTTGAATGAAAAACAAGAAATAAGCTTTTAGAAAGAAATTACTGACAAAGGAGTATGAATTATCGATTACTTTTCAATTACATTTATTCCAGTTGATTCATTTGCCCAAATATATTCAGTAATTGGTGATCCATTTTTGGTAAAACTATTGTTGCCTGATTCATTAGTGGTTTGCTCATATACAATACCATAGCCATTTTTATCAACAACAACTCGTCTCGTGATAATCGTTGTAACAAATCCTTCTTTGTTTTTAAGTTTATAGACGCGTTCTGTCATTTTGTTCCAAGGGAATTCAACATCATTTTCATCCATTAAATGATTTGGTTCATATTTAACTTCTTTTTGGTAGTCTTTCTTTTTTTGAAGATCTTTGCTCATGTTTTCACTTGCAACGGCATTTAATGAATCTTGCTTGTATCTGAAATATTCTGTTTCGGTCTTAGATTTTTGCACAGTTTGAGCTAATTCTTCATTTTGTTTTTTAACATCAATTGCTTTCAGTTCAATGGTATTTTTTGCTTCTTGAATTCGTGCCATATCATTTTCAATCTTTTTCTCATTTTCAATCAACTTTGCTTCAGAAAGTGAATCAGTTTGATTTTTCCAATCTTGAATTTGATTGCTTCGAACTTCGTTTTGTTTGATATTTTCTTGTTGTTTTTCGTATAATTGCGTTTCTAAGTTCTGTTTCTTTTCGTTCAAATTTTCTTGTAATTGCTCTGAAACTTTATTTTGTTCTAATGCCTTTAATTCAATTTCAGTTTTTTTATCCTGAATGTTTTTTATTTCATCCTCTTGACGTGATGCATTTAATTTTTGATTAAAATAGGCTTCATTATCAAGTTCGTTTTTAATTTGAGTCATATTTTCAAGTGGAGCCTCTTTCTTAGCCTCAATATTTGCAGCTAATTCATCAATAACATCATTTGGATTGCCAGTAATTAGCTCTCCAGGAGCCTTGAGTCGATTCCCATTTTTTGCAACATTGTTTGTTTGAGAAGAGTTTGGAGTTGGGGTTTTAGGTTTTAAAATATTTTCCAACGAGTCAATACTTTTGTTCAATTTGGTAAGCTCTGTAGTTGGCGATATCGTCCCCAATTTAGACCCGAAATTGGCAGTAGATTTTAGTTTGGTTAAAGCCGATTCATTGTTTTTCTCTTTGTAAGCTTCATATTTTTGTTTGTAAAACTCTTTCATTTTATTAATGTTCTCACCTAGTAGTTTGACCTCAGGATCATTCATTCGGCTTTTCATTGGATCGCCTTTTAAAATCTTTTCAGCCTCAGAGTAAAAGGCCGGACCTTTTTCAAAATTATCTTGCGCCTTTTTGAGTTGTTTTTTGAATTCCTCACCCTCTTGATTCTTTTTATCTATTATTGATTTTACACCTTGTTGACTTATTGCTGCATACTTGTCAATTAATGGTTGGTTTGATAATTTCCCAATTTTTTGATCGACCGCCTTGTATGCATTTATTGCTTCGTCGTATTTTTTTTCTTTTAGCAATGCAGCCGCGGTTTTAATATTATCATTAATCTCAGTCTCCAATTCAATATTCGATTGCGTCGCCTTAATCGAATTGATCTCTTTGTTTAATTCATCCTTTTTATTCGGAACAAGTATAATTGCTTGTTCCAATTTGCCAATGGCGTCATTGTATTTTTTTTGGGTTTTAAAGGTGTTCGCTTGAGCAATTAGTTTATCTGCTTCTGCTTTATTTTTCTTGTCGAGTTCTTGCTGATTTCTGATTGAGGTTACTTTAGCCAGTTGACTGGTGGCATATGAATCTCCAGGAAAATCAGTAAGCATTTCCTTATAGTTCTTTTCAGCGTTAGCTAGATCGCCATTACTCAGTGAATTATCTGCTAATGATTTTTTTGAATTGTAATTGGCTTTTTTAGTTTCTTCCTCTTGTATTTTTTTAATTGTACCTAATACAATTTCTTTTTTCACTCTAATTGAAGAATCGTTGGGAGTAGCAACCATAGCTGAGTCATAATACGCAACTGCTTTTTGGAATTCCCTATTCTTGTTTGCAATATCACCTCTTGAAACATAGTTTTTTGAAGTGCCATTGTTCTTAACTTTAGCGTATTCGTCTGTAACTTTTTTATCGATATCCGACTTGTGTTTTTCATTTGGCTTTGCCAAAAAAGCAGTTTGATCCCATGTGAATTTTTCTGCATATTCAGATTTTGTAAACTGTAAATTTGCACCTGCACGGTTTTCAAACAATTCCACCGTTAGTTCTTCCAAAACTTGAAGATTTGTAGATTTGCCATTTGAAACTTTTAAAGTTTTCATATCAAATAGAACTTTTTTCGAAGCATAACCTGGTTTTGATACTAGTAAATCTACAGGCTGATCAATAGATATAAATCCGCTAATGTAATAAGTACCAACTTCATCTGAAATCGACTTGGATATAGTTTTACCATTTTGAATAATATAAAGTGTCGCACCAAAAAGTTTTTCTGAAGTAGTGAAATTCGTTACTTTTCCTACTATAGAGATAGTTACTTTATTTTGCCCTAAAACAAAATTTATGATAAAAAGAAATAAAAAAGAGGCAAGTAAATGTTTCATAATCAAATATTTTCAACTACTTTATTGAAGTTCTACGATGCTTTAACGTAATAACTTAATTTTGTTGCAGTAATTGCAAATTTCACAAAAAAACGCGAACAAAAAAATGCTTTCATTCAATGATTTGAGTTTTTGGGAAAAGTCGTCCTATTTTAAAGAGAATGACTTCGTTATTGTTGGTTCAGGTATTGTTGGACTATCAACTTCCATATTTTTAAAAAATAAATTTCCTCGTTCAAAGATATTGATACTAGAGCGAGGATATCTTCCAACAGGAGCAAGTACAAAAAATGCAGGTTTTGCTTGTTTTGGAAGTCCAACTGAGCTGTATGATGATTTACAATCAATTCCCGAAAATTGTGTTTGGGATACTTTT
>VGML01000183.1 GCA_016866415.1 Bacteroidota bacterium
AAAGATTTTTAAGTAATACAACAAAATTAAACTCTAAAACGATGACCTTAAAAAATAAATCAAGTAAAATAATATTTGGAATGGGTATTTTTTTATGTCTGTCTTTTGGTGGGTCAGCGCTTTTAACACAACCAGATACGAAAAGTGGTATATTTTTTTTTCTAGGTGTTTACAATATTTGGCAAGAAGGCTTTGTAAAAGATAGTTCAAATTGGAAAGTAAAACCGATATATTTTGTTCTCGCAACTTTCCTAATTCTTCTTGGTTTATGGGTTTATCGTTTTAGAGATAAGATTTTTAACAACGAACTAAACGTAGAAAAAAAAGAAATAAAGTTTATTGATCAATTAACTACAATTAACCAAAAATTTCCCTTCTCAATAGGAAACAAGGATTCTGTTCTCTCAATTAAAGCCATTGATGATTTCACCATTGAGTATAGATATAAAATCAATGTAAATTCGGAAGATATGGATGAAAAAATAAAGCACAATTTTATTGATGAAACAAAAAATGAATTAATGAAGAATATTGCTTTAAGAGATCTTCGTGAAATACACAAATTGAGGGATAATAAAATTATTTTTAAACACATTTATCTAGACTCAAATTTGAATGAAATTACCACAATCGTAATTGACGACATTTGATGCATTTACTTTAATTTTTAATCATCAAAGTAGTTTTGAGTAAAGATTTTTAACGATTATTAAATGAATCGTAATTCGATGCAATCCCTTTTCTTATAAATTTGAATTCCAAAAAATTAGACGATGAGAAACAACCACGAAATCGATTACTTCATCAAGGGTGAAGAAATGCAATTGGTAGAAATTGAATTGGATCCGCAGGAAACGGCGATCGCTGAGGCTGGATCGTTCATGTATATGGATGAAGGCATTCAAATGGAAACGATTTTTGGTGATGGTTCACAACAGCAACAAGGATTCATGGGTAAACTCTTTAGCGCTGGTAAACGCTTGTTGACTGGCGAAAGTCTTTTTATGACAGCATATACGCACACTGGAATTGGAAAAGCACGCGTTGCATTTGCCTCTCCGTATCCCGGTAAAATAATTCCAATCGATTTACAACAATACAACGGTAAATTGATTTGTCAAAAAGATTCATTTTTGTGCGCAGCGAAAGGCGTTTCCGTTGGAATCGAGTTTCAGCGAAAATTAGGAACTGGTTTATTTGGAGGAGAAGGGTTTATCATGCAAAAATTGGAAGGTGACGGAATGGCTTTCTGTCACGCAGGCGGACATGTCATGAGTCGCAAATTGAATCCTGGTGAAGTATTACGAGTAGACACGGGGTGCGTGGTGGCTTACTCCTCAGAAATTGATTACGACATTCAATTTGTCGGTGGAATTAAGAATACTCTTTTCGGTGGAGAAGGTGTCTTTTTTGCCACGCTTCGCGGACCGGGAGAGGTTTGGTTGCAGTCGCTTCCAATTTCTCGTTTAGCTTCTCGAATTCTTTCATATGGGACCACCCAACGCAAAGAAGAAGGTAGTATTCTCGGGGGACTTGGGAATTTGTTAGATGGTGATGGGAGATAAAATTCTTTTTTGAATTGTAATAATTTTTCTGTTTGGTATCTTTACCAAATGAAACTACTTTTTAAATCTCTTTTCTTTACTTTCCTTTTTTCATTCGGTTTAAACGCCCAAAAGAAAATCATCGATCACAACGCATATTTTGAGTGGAAAAAGTCGGAGAAACAACAAATTTCTTCACAAGGAAATTTCGTGACCTATGAAAAAACTCCTTTGAAAGGTGACGGTTATTTGTTTATTTACAATTCGAAAACGCAAAAACTGGATTCCATTTTTAGAGGAAAAGACGCTAAAATTGCTTTTGATGAGTCATTCATTGCGTTTAAAGTCACACCTGGTTTTGATACCTTGCGAAAATGCGAGTTGAATAAAATCGACAAGAAAAAATGGCCAAAAGATTCACTTTTCATTTATTTAACTCAGCAGGACTCACTGATTAAAATCCCCAAACTGAAATCTTTTTCAATTGGTGAGGAAGGAAGCGAATTGGCTTATTTGACAGAAGGAAATGAATTGACAAAGCCCAAGAAAAAGAAATTCAGTCTTTTCAAAAAGAAGAAAAAAGAGGAGCCGAAAAGTGATGGTAATGTGCTTACTTACTTCCATTTGGATTCGAAAAAAAGTCAAAAAGTGAAGAATGTCACTGAATTCTCATTTTCGAAAGATGGCAGTCAACTGGCGTTCATCGAACACACAAAATTGAAAGCAGACTCATTTTCATTGAATATCAAAAAAGTTAGCGATTGGACGGATATTCATCAATTCCCAAAACGAAGTGCTTACAAACTGCCGGAATGGAATAAATCGTTCGACAAAATAGCTTTTCTTTCTTCATCGGATACAGCCAAAACGAAACAATATGTTTTAAATATCTTCGACTTAAAAGCAAAGAAAAACCGAATCATTGGCGATACCTTAAGTTTGGATTTCGATAAAAAAAAGGGAGTTTCCGAATTTCAAACACCGATTTTCACGGATAATGGAAAATACTTGTTTTTTGGAGTTTCTGAAAGAGTAAAAAAAGAAGTTAAAGATTCACTTCTTGAATCAGAGAAAGTAAAAGTGGAAGTTTGGCATTACCTCGACAAGCGCATTCAGCCACAACAATTAGTTGAATTGAAAGAAGATAAAAAGCGAAGTGATTTGTATGTCTATAATTTCGAGACTGATAAAGCGATTCAACTCACAAACGATACGCTGAATGCCAGACCAAATGCCAAATTGGAAGGTCATTTTTTATTGGCAACCTCAAACGAACAATACGCGATTCAGGCGCAGTGGAAGTCACCAGCGTTGGAGGATGTTTATCGAATTTCAATAAAAACAGGGGAAGTAAAACTCATTGAAAGTGCCATTTCGTATGGTGGACAACTATCTCCAAGTGGAACATATTATTCGTATTTCAATCCGTTGACGAAACAACATTATTTGAAAAGCATTGATTTGAATCAAACGAATTGTGTGACCTGCAATTGGATTGGAATTCGTTGGGATGAAGACGTGAATGGTCAACCTACTGAAGCAGGTCCTGAAGGTGTTTATGGTTTCACACGTGGTGAGCAATATTTTCTAATAAAATCCGAATACGACATTTGGGCCTATGATATTTCTGGTAAAAAATTGTTGCCTCTGACCGAGCAAAAAGGTGAGAAACGAAAAGTGAAATTTGATTTGGTGAAATGGACAAATGATAGTGTTTACATCGATTTGAAAGACAGCTACGCGCGTGGCTTCGATACCAAAACAAAAAGTGAAGGAATTTACACTTTTTACGATGAAACCGGAATGTATGGATTGTTTAAGAGATATGATGGTCCATTTAAAATCAATTCGATGGGTCGTTCCAAAGCCAAATCAAAGTTTCTATTACGAAGAATGAATCTGGATGAATATGCTGAAATCAGAATGCTTGATACGACGTTCACGAATGAAAAAGTCATCTCAAATACCAACCCGCAGCAAGCAAATTATAACTGGGCGACAGTAGAATTGGTCAAATGGAAATCCTACGACGGAACTGAATTGGAAGGATTACTCTACAAACCTGAAGATTATAATTCTTCTAAGAAATATCCATTATTGCTTTATTACTACGAGTTAAACTCCGATAATTTGCACAATCACCAAGCGCCAAGACCTTCAGCAAGCACAATCAATCCGTTGGAGTATGCTTCAGCAGGGTATTTGGTTTTCATACCCGATATTCGATATATTCCTGGTCAGCCCGCGAAATCAGCGTATAATTCCATTTTGAGTGCAACGGATTATTTAATCAAAAATTATTCGGTTGACTCAACAAAAATGGGTTTGCAAGGACAAAGTTGGGGAGGTTATCAAACGGCTCAATTGATCACGATGACAAAGCGTTATGCGGCAGCTATGGCTGGAGCTCCAGTTGGAAATATGTTTTCAGCTTACGGTGGAATCCGTTGGGGAAGTGGTTTGAATCGTCAATTTCAATATGAATCGCAACAAAGTCGGATCGGAAAAACGATTTGGGAAGCTCCGAATCTGTATGTTGAAAACTCGCCCTTGTTTCATTTGCCAAAAGTTACAACGCCACTTTTAATCATGCACAACGACAAAGATGGAGCCGTTCCGTGGTATCAAGGAATTGAACTTTACAATGGAATGCGTCGCTTGGGTAAACCGTGTTGGTTGCTGAATTACAATGAAGATGATCACAATCTGACGAAATTGCCTTACAAGATTGATTTGAGCATTCGAATGCGTCAATTCTTCGATCATTATTTGCAGGGAAAACCAATGCCAAGTTGGATGAAAGAGGGAATTCCGGCAATCGAAAAAGGAGAGAAATTTGGTTATGAACGTGAGTAAAGAGAAACTTTTTATGGTTTCATTGATTCTCGTTTTTATCGGAATAACGATTCTGAGTCTGTTGCCTCCAAAATCAATTGAGAAAATTGGGGAGCACGACAAAATCAATCATTTCATTGCCTATTCGCTTCTCAGTTTGAATTTTGGTTTGGTGATAAAGAAGCTAAAAACCTATTTTTTTTGCTTACCCATACTCATTGGATATGGGTTGATGTTAGAGTATTGTCAAGGTTTTGTCCCA
>VGML01000184.1 GCA_016866415.1 Bacteroidota bacterium
TTGTCCACATACGTAATTGGAATCGTAATTTTGCTGTAATCCAACCTATTGATACTAGCGATAAACAAATTATTTCGATTACGTTCGCCCTTTTCTAGAGATGGCAAAATATCAACTTTAAAACCCGATTTTTTAAGCGTTTTAAGCAATGAACGCGCTGAAATTCCAGCCTCTCCGGTTAAATGTCCGTTGAAATTTATTACGACAAAACCTTGCTTACTTAAGGATCTTTTTACTTGTTCAAGAGCCTCCAAACTGAGTACATGTGATGGCGCAATTTCACCATTAAAAATGTCCATCACGATTAAATCGTATTTTTGATCGTTGGCATTTAAAAATCTACGCGCATCGTCTTCAATTACATTGACATCGTAATTCAAAAAGAAATAATCCCGAGCAAATGATGCGATGTTTTTATCCAATTCCACTGCGTCAATGGAATAATTCAATTGAGTTTTATCACCAAGAAATAAAGGAACTATCCCACCTCCTAAGCCCAAAACCAAAGCATTTGATGGTTCTTTCCCGTGATAACTCGCCAATGATTTTACAATTCCAGGATAGGACCAAATTGAGGCCACATTTTGTCCGTTAAATATACGAAGCCATGTTTGCCCCATTCTATTTATGAAAAGAGTTCGCTCGCTGATGGTGTCGTTCACTTTTTTCTCCACAACCATTAACTGCCCGTTTAATCCCTCTTTCATTTCCAACACTTGAATATCCTCTGTATCAATTGGAGAATTTCCAAGAAAAATTATCATGAGTGAAATGATTAAACTTGAATAGGAGAAATATTTTGAGAATCGTATACGGCTATTCCATATTGTAATGATCATCATGATGGAAATCAAAAACAAGAAAATTTGAATTGTTTTAACTAAACCTAAATCGGGAATAAAAATAAATCCTGTTAATAAGGTAAAAAGTATCCCTCCCCATGTGGAATAAGAGAAAACCAATCCTGTATTGTTTGATTCTTTCGAAATTTCAGAAATAATCAATGGTGTTGTTGAGGCCAATGCAATTGTAGGTATACATAGCCCAAAAATTGCAACGATATATGCAGTTAGTACTTCATCTCCAAATAATTGCTTGTTATTTGATCCGATGATAATTAAGTAACAAACTAGTTCTAAAATAAATGCAATCGATAAGAGAGAAAATAAATGATTTAAAGTAAACTGTCGAGATAACCATGCTCCAATGAAATAACCAATTGCCAAACCACCAACAGAAAGCAATATCAGTTTGGCCCACATTTCAACTGAATTACCTAAAACGGGGGCTAAAACATGGGGAATCACCAATTCAAGCAACATAACAAGTCCACCTTCGAGAAATGCGATTATTAATAAGGCTCTTTTTGTCATGCTGTTTTTTTAATCAAAAAATAACTCAAAACACCCGATGATATGAGCATAAAGGCTAAAATGACAATGACAAAATTTACTCCGATTCTTGGCATGAGCACAAATAAACTTAATAAAGTTAAAACTACGCCAGATAATGTCCCAATACCATAAATGATTCCTGCTGAATTGCCTACATTTTGGCAGTCGCTAGTTTGTTCGAGGGTTGCGAGTTTTGCCGAAATCATAGGTGATGTAATTCCCATACACAAGATTGGAACAAACAGCAATATAATTCCTGTGAAAATTGAAGCCGCTTTCAATTCCATTTGGTAAGTCAAAGACAAAATTTCATTTCTTGTAAAAACAAGCAGTAAAATATAGAGACCAGCTATTAATAATAATATTGGTACAATCCCCCATTTTTTCTTGTCTATAAAAAACTGACTTAATCTATAAGAAATTGCTAGTGAAATTAATGTTAATGTTAAAATTGATGTCCAAACATAAAGAGTCGATCCAACATGTGGCGTGTACATTTTAGCTGCCATCAATTCGAATGATAAAAGAGCTCCTCCTTCTAAAAAGATGATTAAATAAGCTATGATTTTCATAATCGTGCTACAAAGAAAAGCTTTAAAATTTATTCTTTTACGATATTTCTAAAAAATAATTGAATTCAAAATTGATGATTCAAAAAAAAAGCCAAGCTTTATGCCTGGCTTTCATCAATATTGCAAAATCATTAGAATTCAAAGGTTTCCATAAATTTTGTTGTGAAGTTTCCTTGGTTGAAGTCATCATTAGCCATAAGCTTCTGATGAAAAGGAATAGTTGTTTTAACTCCTTCAATGATATATTCATCCAAAGCTCTTTTCATCTTCAGTATTGCTTCTTCACGTGTTTGAGCCACCACAATCAATTTCGAAATCATCGAATCATAATTTGGTGGAATCGTATATCCAGAGTAAACATGTGAATCGATACGAACGCCGTGTCCGCCTGGACAATGGTAATCCGTAATTCGTCCTGGGGAAGGTCTAAAGTCAGCATACGGATCTTCAGCATTGATTCGACACTGAATAGCATGCATGTGCGGATAATAGTTTTTACCTGAAATAGGTTTTCCAGCAGCAATTAATATTTGTTCTTTTATTAAATCAAAATCTATGACTTCCTCTGTAATTGTATGTTCAACCTGAATACGCGTATTCATTTCCATGAAATAGAAGTCACGGTTCTTGTCAACTAAAAATTCAACTGTACCAACACCCTCATATTTCACAGCTTTTGCCGCTTTAATAGCTGCCTCACCCATTTTATCACGCAATTCATTTGTCATAAATGGAGATGGCGTTTCTTCTACTAATTTTTGATGTCGACGTTGTATTGAACAATCTCTTTCGGAAAGGTGACAAGCATTGCCATATTGATCTCCAGCAATTTGAATTTCAATGTGACGTGGTTCTTCGATGAACTTTTCCATGTAAATCCCGTCGTTTCCAAAAGCGGCACCTGCCTCTTGACGTGCAGAATCCCAAGCAGCTTCAATATCTTCTTCTTTCCAGACAATACGCATCCCTTTTCCTCCACCTCCTGCAGTGGCCTTTAGAATAACGGGATATTTAATTTCTTTCGCTGTTATTTTAGCGTCGTTCAAGTCTTTCAACAAACCTTTAGAACCAGGAATACATGGAACCCCCGCGGCAATCATAGTGGCTTTGGCAGTCGCCTTGTCTCCCATTCCGGCAATTTGCTCCGGTAAGGCGCCAATAAATTTAATTCCGTGCTTTTGACAAACACGAGAAAATTCTTCGTTCTCAGATAGAAATCCATAACCTGGATGTATGGCGTCAGCATTTGTTATTTCCGCCGCAGCCATAATATTTGGGATTGATAAATAGGATTGTTTACTTACTGGAGGACCTATACACACTGCCTCATCAGCGAAACGCACAGGTAAACTATCTTTATCTGCAGTGGAATAAACAGCTACTGTTTTAATTCCCATTTCCTTGCATGTACGTATAACTCTCATGGCGATTTCACCACGATTCGCTACTAGAATTTTCTTAAACATAAGGTGACTGTTTTAAGACTTATGACGGATCTACTAAAAATAAAGGTTGATCATAATCAACAGGTGACGAGTTGTCAACCAAAACCTTCACTATTTTTCCTGAAACTTCTGATTCAATTTCATTAAACGTTTTCATCGCTTCAATGATGCAAAGTTTATCACCTTTTTGAATTGTTGAGCCAACATTTACAAATGGATCTTTATCTGGTCCTGGAGTTCTGTAAAAAGTTCCAATCATTGGAGACTTCACTGTTATGTATTTTGAATCGTCAGCGCTCGCTGTGTTTTCTGAGTTTGAATTAGGCGAAGGCGTGTTTGAAACAACTGGAGCAGAAGGTACGGCAATTGGTGCACTTTGAACCATTTGTTGTGGTGCTTGCACATATATTGGTTGCTCTACGGGATGTGAAGCTCCTCCACTAATCGTAATTTTAAACCCTTCACGCTCAATATCTACCTTTCTTATTCCAGTTTTAGAAACTAGTCTGATTAAGTCTTTTATTTCCTCTAAGTTCATACTGTTTTTTTTGTAAAAGTAATAGTTTTTATGAATTATAGGCCCATTTCAAATAAACAGCCCCCCATGTAAATCCTCCTCCAAATGCAGACAATATTAGGTTGTCTCCTTTTTTCAAATGTTTTTCATAATCCCACAAACACAAAGGCAAAGTACCTGCGGTTGTGTTTCCATATTTCTCAATGTTAATCATAACTTTCTCTTTTGGAAGTCCCATACGATCAGCAGTAGCGTCAATGATGCGCAAATTTGCCTGATGCGGAACTAACCAATCTACATCATCACTCGTTAGATTGTTTTTATCCATTATTTCAGCTGAAACTTCGGCCATATTGGTTACAGCGAATTTGAATACTTGTTTACCCTCTTGTTTTACAAAGTGCATTCTTTTCTCAACAGTCTCAAGAGTTGGAGGGTTCAAAGATCCGCCAGCAGGCTGAACTAAAAATTCCACTCCAGAACCATCGCTTTTTAATATGAAATCAATTACTCCTAACCCTTCGTTGTTTGGCTCAAGTAATACGGCACCTGCTCCATCACCAAAAATCACACAAGTTGTACGATCTTGATAATCTAAAATGGAAGTCATTTTATCAACCCCAACAACAATTACTTTTTTATAACGCCCTGTCTCAATAAATTGGGCTCCTGTAGAGATGGCATATATGAACCCTGAACAAGCTGCCTT
>VGML01000185.1 GCA_016866415.1 Bacteroidota bacterium
GATAAAACTCGTTAATACAGGTGTAATTCAATCAACCCAAATAAATTGCATTGAAACACTGCCAAATGGTGATGTAAAAATTAACTGGAACCAAGTCTCCAATCCGAATAATTCATTCGTCGCATACAAAGTAAAATCATTACAAGGATTGGATGTGAACATTTCTGATATCAATACTACGAGTTATACCATTCCAGCCATAAATGCCGCTCACGATTTTTACATCGGTGTTCAATCTGGTTGCGACGGAAATGTAACGAAATACTCCGATACAGTGAAAAATATCCATTTGGATTTAATAAACCCAAACAATGGAACTGCGATTTTACAGTGGAATAAACCAAAATCAAGTCCTTTAAATTCATACAACTCACATTATCGGATTTATAGGGAATATCCGTCGGGAATATTTTCATTAATAGATAGCACTTTATATAATAACACGAATTATAAAGATACAATCGACATTTGTGATGCTTTCATTTCGTATAAAATTGTACTTCCAACAACAACTTGTGCTTTTACATCCAATATCGAAGGGGATGATTTTGAAGACATGATAACGCCAGATATTCCTTTAATTCTTGGAGTTGGTGCCGATACAACTCAAGTTGGAAATGTTTTGGTTACTTGGAATCAGAATGGTCAACCCGATACTTATGGTTATGTTGTCTATACGTTTGACGCTAATGGATTACTTTTTGAATTGGATACTGTTTGGGGATGGCAGAATACAAGTTATTCCTATCCAGATGATTTGGCAAATGGGCCATTATCCTATTCTGTTGCTGCATTTGATTCATGTTACACAGCAGCGGTTCCGGTAACTTATCAAACATCTGCAAAAGCTAATATTAACGCAACGATTGTTCTAACTTCGAGCGTTCAAATGTGTGAGAAAACAGTTTCATTATTTTGGACTCCTTATGTTGGAAGACAAGTTTCAAGTTATATTATTTGGAATAGGCAAAATGGAACTTGGACAAATTTAGGAGCGACCTCAGATACGTTAATAATATTGAGTGTTGATAATGGAACAAACTATTGCTTTTATATAGAAGCAAGGTTCAACGATGGAAATAGTGCATTTTCCTCTCCATCTTGTCTTTATGTTCCATCACCTGGGGTTCCTTCTTTTCATTATTTTAAAATAGCCACCGTTGATGAAGAGGTGGTTGTATTAACTGATTACATCGATGCTTCCGTTGGAATTCAAGCAATACAATTTGAGCGCAGAAGAGCATTGGATGGAGCATTTGAAATTATTTCTATAGTGCCTGTTAATGGAGATTTAACAACGTTTGTTGATGAAACCGCCGAAGTTCAAGATTATTCAATTGAATATAGAACCAAATTCATAGATAGTTGTGGAGGTTTTTCGCCTAACTATGCAAATATTAATAGAACGATTTATGTTTCAGGCATGGCTGATGAATATGAATTAATAAATAACATTCAATGGAACCGATACGAAGGATTTAATGCAGGTGTTGACCATTATTTAGTTTACAGGTCATTTAATGGGAATTTTATTGGTCCTCCAATCGCAATAATTCCAAATTTAAATGATAATCAGGAAATTTACTCATACACAGATGACATCAACAATCTCGTTTCGAATACAATGTCAAGTAGCTTAAGTGATTACTCCAATGGAGCAATGTGCTACCGAATTATTGCAAAGGAGAAAGGAGGAAATTTCTTTGGATTCCAAGATTCGAGTCAATCCAATGACTTTTGCTTGAATTACGTTCCCTTGGTTTTTATACCAAATGCCTTTACACCTGAGGCCTTGAATCCAATTTTTATCCCTGTCATTACCAATGTTTCTGAAAAGAACTACTCATTTCAAATTTTTAATCGTTGGGGAAAAGCATTTTTTAAAACCAATGATATTCTGAAAGGTTGGGATGGAAAAGTAGAATCCACGGGCGAAAATGCCGCAAACGATTCTTATTTATATTTTATAGAATTTGAGGATCAAGATGGAAAGTCATATGTGAAAAAGGGATTTGTAACGTTAATTAGGTGATGAATAAAGTTCTAATTATTCAAACAGCCTTCATAGGAGATGTCATTTTGGCCACTCCTCTCGTTGAAACAATAAAAGCCAATTATCCGAACTGCAAATTAGATTTCTTGGTAAAAAAAGGAAATGAGGATTTGGTAAATTCTCATCCGTTACTTTCTAAAGTTTATGTTATTGATAAGTCGAGGAAATTGAATTCACTTTTTCAAAATATTCATAAGATTCGAAAAGAAAAATATGATTTAGTAATTAATCTGCAACGTTTTGCATCATCAGGATTAATTGCTGCTTTTTCAGGAGGAAAAAAGATTGTTGGGTTCAAAAAAAATCCTATTTCATTTTTGTTTAACGAACGATTCGAACATAAAATTGAAAATGGACAACATGAAGTCGATCGTAACCTTAACTTAATTCAATCTGTTTGCAAATCGTTAATCCGAAGACCAAAACTTTATCCCACAAACCAAGATTTTGATAAAGTCGAACAGTATTTAGAGTCACCTTTTATTTGTCTTGCGCCCGCATCCGTTTGGAAAACCAAACAAGCTCCGATTGAAAAGTGGATAGAACTTATTAAAGCACTATCAAGTGAATTTAAGATTTATTTAGTTGGGGCACCTTCGGATTTTAATCTTTGTCAGGAGATTATTCAAAAATCAAATTCCTCTAATTTGGTGAATTTATGTGGTCAATTGAAACTCATGGAAACAGCTGCTCTATTTAGTAAATCTCATCGTGTTTTTGTTAACGATTCCGGTCCTTTACATATAGCAAGTTCGATGAATACGCCTGTAACTGCATTTTTCTGTTCCACAACTCCTGAATTTGGTTTTGGACCACTCTCGGATAAAAGTGAGGTCGTGGAAGTGAAAAATTTAGAATGTCGACCTTGCGGGTTGCATGGTCATAAAACTTGTCCAAAAGGGCATTTTGATTGTGGAAATTTGTTGGATGTTAAAAAAAGTAACGTATGAATTCGAAAGAACAAATAATAAAATATTTCCCGGATGTTTGGCAATGCTTTGTAATCTTTCTTATTTTTATAATTGCCGCAATTTTTATCTTATGAGCGTAAAACATTTCCGTATCGGATTTTTATTCATTTTCCTTTTATGTATTCAGTTCAGATTCATGTCTCAATCGAATATAGATTCACTTTCACACATCAATTACCAGTCTTTGCATGGAGCAAATTTAAATGATTTATGGGGTTATGTAGATGAATTAGGAAATGAATACGCAATTGTTGGAACTTCAAAAGGAACCTCTATAGTTAATGTCACGATTCCTACGAATCCAATCGAGGTATTTTGGCTCCCGGGTTCTGAATCTATTTGGCGAGATCCTTGTGTATATGGTAATTACGCCTATGTTACTACCGAAGCCGAAGATGGTTTGCTTATCATTGACTTAACACCTCTTCCTCAATCTACGAACTTAACAACAACCTTATATACGGGTCCAACTGCTAGCACTTGGCAATCTGCTCATACCTGTTTTGTAGATGAAAATGGATTTGCATACATCTTTGGTGCAAATCGTGGTAATGGTGGAGCAATTATTTTGGATGTTCAATCCAATCCTATGAATCCGATCGAGGTCGGTGTATTTGATAATTGGTATGTTCATGATGGTTTTGTCCGAAATGATACGCTTTATGCCGCGCATATTTATGATGGCTTTTTTAGTTTAATTGATGTTTCGAACAAGTCCAATCCAATTCTTTTAGGAACGAAGGTCACTCCGAGTAGTTTCACACACAACATTTGGCCCTCAACTGATGGAAAGTATGTGTACACAACAGATGAAGTTTCAGGGGCATTTATCGGAGTATATGACATAAGCGATCCAACTAATATTTTTGAAGTAGATCGAACGCAAAATTCTCCAGGAATTGGGGTAATCCCTCACAATACGCATGTGAAAGGTGATTATTTAATTACAAGTTATTATTCGGATGGAGTTGTTATTCACGATGTAACTAATCCAGATAATACTATAAAAATCGGACAATATGACACCTATCCAGGTCAAACAATAAGTTTTGACGGATGTTGGGGTGTCTATCCTTTTTTACCTTCAGGTACAATATTGGCAGCCGATATTACACAAGGACTTTTTATTTTAGGCCCGAATTATCAAAAAGCTTCCTATCTCGAAGGCATTGTAACTGATGCGAATACAAATACTCCATTAACAGGAGTTTCTGTTCAGATAGTTTCGAATGACCAAACAGAATTGACGAATTCCAATGGTTTATATAAAACTGGGATTTTTGGAACAGGAACATTCAGCGTTACTTTTCAAAAAGTCGGTTACTATCCAAAAACGGAATCAATTCAATTAATTCAAGGTCAATACGCAAACCTATCAACCCAATTAATTCCTATTCCGCCATTTAACCTCGATATTCAAGTTTATGAAGCAGGAGGAACGAATCCAATTTCAAATGCACAAATCAGGTTAACACATCCATTGATTGAGCATGCGGGAGTTACGAATGCTTTGGGTCAGGAAACACTAACCTTGTTCTACCAAGATGGAGATGTTT
>VGML01000186.1 GCA_016866415.1 Bacteroidota bacterium
CTTTGGTGGAACCTGGATTGATCCTTCTAATGTAGCACTTTCTTCAAGCATTGATACATCAGGAACCTCTGCTGGGCAATTTGAATATTTATACGTTGTGTCAAATGGTGTCTGTCCTTTCGATACCGCAAGTGTACAAGTAATTGTTGACGGCTCTTGTGATTATTTAGTAGGTATGGAGGAATTGCAGACATACATTCGGGTATATCCAAACCCCACAAATGGCAACTTTGAAGTAACTATTTCAAAACAATTAAATTCAGGAGATATTTCAGTTGAAGACTTGAATGGTAAAATCATCCGTAGGATTTCAACTGTATCCGAAGTAGCGAATTTAATCGACATTTCAGATGTTATGAATGGTGTTTATATCATTAGAATAAAAGTAGATTCCGGTGAATACATAACCAGAATCGTTAAAAATTAAATGGAAAGAGGGTCAAAAGCCCTCTTTTTTATTTATTAATATTAGCTTTGCAGCCAATAAACTAATTCAAAATGAAACACTTCTTTATTCTTACTTTATTCTTGTTTTCATGTATTAACGTAAATGCACAATGTACGAATGCTAATTCATATGGTGTAATTTCAGCTCCAATTGCGGGAACTGATACCATTTCCACATGCTCTTATCAAACAGAGTATTCTACCATTAATAACGTGCAAGCTGCCGCAATTTACCAATGTGCAATTTTGAATGGTGGTTACATTACAATTAGAGAAGGATCGCCCACTGGTCCGGTTGTGACTGCTGGTGTAAGTCCACTTACTTGGACATCAACAGTAGCCGGTACTTACTATGCACATTGGAATACAGATGCAAGTTGTGGAACAGCCACTATATGTGAAACTACAACGATTACCTATGTAAGCGCCGCTTTCCCTTGTTCAGGTGTTCCTGCACCAGGAAACACACTTTGTTCAGCGGGGAATTCAGTTTGTCCTAATTCACCAATTAATTTAACATTACAAAACCCAATGCTCGGTTCAGGAATTACATATCAATGGTTTTCATCAACTGATGGCGTTAATTATTCATCTATTGTAGGGGCAAATGCAGCAACCTATTCGACCTCAATTTCAGTGGCTACTTATTTCTATTGCTCTGAGGACTGTTCCGGAAGTTCAACCAATTCAACACCTATCTCCCTCACAATTGCGCCGTTCAATCAATGTTATTGTACTCCTTTGTATATTTCAGGAACGCAAGCGGGCGATTTAATTTCAAATGTTCAAATTGTAGGTACAACACTGTCAAATAATACAGGTTTTGTGGCTGGCGGTCCATCCTATACATTTTTTACGGGACAGCCAAATTATACCGCGACACTTGTGCCTTCAAATTCTTACAACTTGAATGTCTCTACAGGAGAATGGGGAAGTCAAGGCTATGCAGCATGGATAGATTACAATGACGATGGTATTTTTGATCTTTCAGAACGAATTGGATATACAAATGGCACAATAGGAACTGGATTTACAGATGGTCAAATTAATGCTTCTTCTTCTTTTGTGATTAGTTTGGCATGTACACCTCCAGCAGGAAGTCATCGACTTAGAATCAGAGGCGCCTATTTTATTGATGGTGATCAAATTGACCCTTGTATCGAGTATGGTTATGGTGAAACAGAGGATTATCAAATAACCATTGCAGCACCACCTGCTTGTCCATCAGCAGGACTCATGACAGGCTACACTTCTACGCAAACAACGGCATCTGTAAGTTGGGCCTTAAACTGTTCTAGTGCAAGTGTATTTAACATTGAATATGGACCACAAGGATTTACACCTGGAACGGGAACCTTATTGACAAATCAGACGGTGACGGTTGTGAATGATACCGCATCATTTTCATTTACCGGATTAACCGCTACGACAAATTATGATTTTTATTACCAAGCAGTTTGCGGAGGCTCAACTAGCTCGTGGTCAGCCACGAATACATTTACTACAGCTTGCGGAAGTATTGCAGCATTAGGTTGGTGTGAAGGATTTGATAATACATCGTCTTCTGAACAATGTTGGTCCGTACTAAACGTTAATGGGGATTTTTCTTCTTGGGACACGAATACTGAATTTAATCAATTAAATGGAAACAATTGTGCTTCTATTTCTACTGATTTCAACGCAGGTGCTAATGACGATTGGTTAATTTCTCCACAGTTGGTTTTGACAGGATCAGAGTTATTGAGCTTTAATTTCAAAGTGATTAGTGAATTTGAACCAAATGATCTAAAAGTTAAAATTTCTACCACAGGAAATGCGCCGGCAGATTTTACAACCACACTTCTCTCACTAGATTCTATTGCTAATACTGTTTATGTCGATACAAGCGTTAATCTAAGTGCATATACAGGTTCTGTTTACATTGCATTTCATATTCCTCCGGGAGGACTTGATGGGTGGATACTTTATTTAGATCAGATTTGCGTTGGTTCTTGTTCAAGTTCTTCGATAAGTGATGATAGCGTCCAAGTTTGTGCATCTAGCAATACTCTTGATTTATCAACAGTCCTTAATATTGGACAAAGTATTGGAACGTGGGATTTACCTTCTAATCAAGGGGCTATCGACGGAAATATACTTTATTTAGACAGTATTACGGAAGGAACCTATGCTATTCAATTTTTAGTTAATAATGTTTGTCAATCGGCATCTGCAGTTGCGACTGTTGAGTTGTTTGCACTTTCAAATGCGGGAAATGATAGTATTGCGACCTTATGCAAAGGTCAACCTTTTGACCTTTTTAATGCATTAGGTGGAGATGTTAATCAAGGAGGAACTTGGTATGACCCAAATAATCAAGCCCTTGCGTCTTCTTCAATTGTAACAGGCAATTTCCCTGGACAGTTTAACTATGACTACATTGTAGCCAACGGTATATGCGCACCTGATACTTCTAATGCGTTAATTGTAATTCAGGATTGTGTTTGGTCAGGAATTGCAGAACAACAAATGCAAGACATTAAACTTTATCCAAATCCAGCTTCAGAGTTTATAAATGTAAGTTGGAGTGGAGAGGTATCTGCACTAAAAGTGATGGATGCAAGTGGAAGAATTTTGGTACAATACAATTTGCAAAACGGTACCGAGGAATTTATCATTCCTGTAAGTTCTTTAGAAAAAGGAGCATATTGGTTGGTTCTTGAGAATTTAAATACGATTCAAGTAAAACCTTGGATTAAATAAATTTAGCTGAGTCAAAATTTATAGGGCGCTTTTAATCTGAGCGCCCTTTTTTTATCTTTACCAAATGAATTCCAAACTTCCACATGTAGGAACGACCATTTTTACAACCATGTCTAAAATGGCGGCAGATTATGGCGCAATAAACTTATCACAAGGCTTTCCGAATTTTCCCATTGATCCAATCCTAGAGGAAATAGTTCAGTCAAAAGCAGGTGAAAATGTTCATCAATATGCGCCGATGTCGGGTTTACCAGTGCTGTTGGAACAAATTAGTACGTTAATTTTAAATCAATATCAACGAAAAACCGATCCTCAATCTGAACTTTTAGTAACAGCTGGTGCAACGCAAGCGATTTTCACAACGATTCAAGCGCTTGTTCACAAGGACGAAGAGGTAATTATATTAGATCCAAGCTATGATTGTTATGAATCTCCTGTGATTCTTGCGGGAGCAAAACCAATAAGAATTCCGCTGAATGAAAATTTCTTGCCTGATTGGGAACGAATTAGAAGTGCTGTTTCAGGCAAAACAAAATTAATAATCACCAATAATCCTCACAATCCGAGTGGAACTGTTTGGAAAAAAGAAGATATGGAAGAATTGGAAAAATTGGTGTCAGATTTTCCGAATTTGTTTGTTTTATCTGATGAGGTTTATGAATTCATTCACTTTGAAAATAGGCATTTGTCTGCTAATTCCTCTAATTTATTGCAAGAACGTTCCATCATTGTGTCTTCATTTGGAAAAACCTTTCACATTACAGGTTGGAAAATCGGTTATGTGGTTGCTCCATCGAAGATTATGGACGAGATTAAAAAAGTTCATCAATTTTTAGTTTTCTGCGTGAATAGTTTAGCTCAATCATCTTTGGCAGAATACATGAAACATGTCGATGTTTTCAAACTAGGTCAATTTTACCAACAAAAAAGAGATGATTTTCGTTTTAAAATGAAAAACAGTCGTTTTGAGTTACTTCCTTGCGAGGGAACGTATTTTCAATTAGCAAGTTATAAAGCAATTTCGAATGAAAATGATGTAGATTTTGCAAAAAGATTGGTTCATGAAAATGGTGTAGCAACTATTCCACTTTCTGTTTTTAACACAAATGGTGAAGACCGAAAAATACTGAGATTTTGCTTTGCGAAGGATGATATTACAATTGAACAAGCTACCGAGAAATTATGCAAGATTTAAAAGTTACGTTGGTTCAAATTGATCAAGTTTGGGAGGATAAAAAAGCAAATTATTTTCAGTATGAATCCTATTTCCAGCAAATTGAACAATCAGATTTGGTTCTTCTTCCTGAAATGTTTCATACAGGATTTAGTATGAATGTGAGTGCGTTGGCTGAAGATTGGGAAGACTCAGAGGGATTAAATTTTCT
>VGML01000187.1 GCA_016866415.1 Bacteroidota bacterium
TCATCATCCGAAAAGTAATCAGTGGGTTGTATTCATCCACGGAGCAGGAGGTAGTTCAGCAATTTGGCATAAGCAAATCAAACCTTTTTCCAATCTTTACAACATCCTACTGGTCGATTTGAGAGGTCACGGGAAATCAAAATTGAAAAGTGAAAAAACGGATTATTCGTTTGAAGTGATTTCCAAAGACGTTGTTGAGGTATTGAAAGCGCATCAAATACAACAGGCTCATTTAGTTGGTGTTTCAATGGGTTCCATAGTGATAAAACAGATTTATAATACTAATCCTGAGTTAGTGAAATCAATGATATTTGCAGGTGCCGTAACTAAATTGAATATCAAGTCACGCTTTTTACTTCGATTGGGTCGCGTATTGAATCGATTTCTTCCATACATGACCTTGTATCGGCTTTTCGCACGTATCATGATGCCGAAGAAAAATCACGAACAATCCCGTAAAATGTTCATTCAAGAGGCTAGAAAACTAATGGACAAAGAATTCAAACGTTGGTTTAAATTAACAGCTAGACTCACAGCATACTTGCATCTTCTTGAAAACAAACACTACAATATTCCTCAATTGTATATAATGGGAAGTGAGGATCACCTATTTTTAAATCCTGTGTTAGAACTAACAAGAGAAAATAAATATTCAACTGTTTCAATTGTTGAGAATTGCGGGCACGTCGTTAATATTGAAGATGCAGATCGTTTCAACTCGCTTTCAATTGAATTTATTGAGCGAATCAAAGAATAATAACTTCTTCCAAAAATTTTTGATTTTTCGCGCTAAAAAAATTATGACCGCAAGGAATTTCTTTTACTGATTCCGTTTTTCCGATTCTCGATGCGAAAGCATAGGCTTGTTTTGGTCGAATTACCTGATCGTTAGAACCCATAATGATTTGAAAATTCCCTTGAAACAGTGATACTATTTCTTTCAATTTTATCTCATTTGGTTGTAGTTCCCTAAATCCCCTCCACGTTAGTGACGCTCTTTTAAAATTCGATTTATCCAATGCGAAATTTTCAACAAAACTTGCAACTTTCGGTCTAACAAGATGCATTTTTTTTCCAACCTTTGTTAAGTATACAAATCGATTTGGATTTTTTTCCCAGCGAGTAAAAAGTTGGCGAGCCCATTTCTTTCGCGACATTCGATTGTAAAAACTATTAGAATCCAAACCATCAGGTGAAATTAAATTGATGAAATTAATTCTTTGATAAAAATCCTCAAAAACAAGTATTGCAAATCGGCCACCTTGAGAAAAAGCAACAATATCGAAATTCAAAATATTTTCCTGTTTTAAAATCAATTGAAAAAGGGCAATGAATTCAAATTTATTTAATGGATTTTTTTCTATTCGATGTTCAGGAAAATAAGATTCTCCATGATGGAATAAGACAATGGAAATTATGGTTCGATTTTCGTTTTCCAAGAACCTAAAATCTTCTGGACTTCTCCCATGTCCATGAAAACAAATAACAACTTGTTTGCCTGAACCAAACTTTTTGTAGGTCAGTTTCAATTTATCGAGAGAAACCGAGTAAAGCTGAGTCACTAAACTGGTTTACAGATTTTTTAATGTGTAATCTAACATCATCTGAAATAGGTGATTCCGCGTGTTTCCCCCATAAATTCCGTGATTTTTATTCGGATAAATAAACAAGTCAAATTGCTTGTTCGCATTAACCAAAGCGGTAACCATTTCCATCGTGTTTTGATAATGCACGTTATCATCAGCTGACCCATGAATTAAGAGGTATTTTCCTTTTATTTTACTCACAAAGTTGATTGGTGAATTTCGATCATAACCTTCCTCATTTTCTTTCGGAGTTCGCATAAAACGCTCTGTGTAAATGTTGTCGTAATACCTCCAATTCGTTACTGGTGCGACTGCGATTGCCATTTTGAAAACATCAGCGCCTTTGGTAATAGCGAGTGATGCCATAAATCCTCCATAGCTCCATCCCATAATTCCAATTCGATTTGCATCTACAAATGATAATTTCTGAAGTTCCTTGGCTGAATTAATCACATCCTCGATTTCTAATTTTCCGAGTTGCAAGTAGGTCGACTTTTTAAATTCTGACCCACGATAGATGGTTCCACGCGGATCTACTGAAAACACAATATATCCTTTCTGTGCCAAAAGTTGGTGATACATATAATCGGAACCATCCCAGGAGTCGAGTACTTCATTATGTCCGGGACCTCCATAAACCGTCATGTATACAGGGTATTTTTTAGAAGGATCAAAATTAGAAGGTTTAATCATCCAAGCGTTTAATTTAAGGCCGTTGGCATCAATCGTCATCATTTCTTTTTTAGAAATTGGGTAAGACTTGATTTTATTCGCCAGACTTTCATTGGATTCCAAAATTCTAACGATAGATCCATCATTTTTACACAGACTATAAACGGGAGGTTGATTCGAATTGGAATAAGTCAAAATGAAGTATTTCATTCCTTTCAGAAATTCCGCTTCATTATAACCGGATTCTTTGGAAAGCTCTTTTTTATCAGTACCGTCCAATTTAATCGAATAAACCGATTTCTTCGTTGCGCCAGGCTCAGCTGATGTGTAATACATAATATTTGTATTCTCATCTATTCCAAGAAAATCGATTACATCCCAATTTCCCTTTGTAATTTGTGTTGTCGAACCGTCAAATCCAAGCTTGTAGATGTGGTTGAAGCCATCTTGCTCACTTGCACGAAGAATTGTTTTTCCATCCTTTAAAATGAGAAGGTTGTTGTCAACGTCAATGTAGGTCTTTGACTTTTCTTGGTAGAATAATTTGTAACTAGGCTTCGAAGAATTAAAATCATAAAGGTGGTAATTTAGTTCACTTTGGTGGCGATTCATGGTCTGTAAAATCAACTGATTAGAAGTTGAAGACCAGTTGATACGCGGAATGTATTCATATGAAATCATGGGTAAATTAGAGATTTTCCCCGACTTGACATTCACAACATGAGCTGACACTTTGCTGTTATCCTCCCCTGCTTTGGGATACTTAAATTTATAATCCGCTGGATAAAGCTCTCCATACATGGCCATTGAAAATTCCTTCACTTCTTTTTCATTAAACCGAAGAAAAGCTATGATTTTGCTATCAGGTGACCATCCATAAGCTTTGGTAATAGAAAACTCTTCCTCATATACCCAATCCGTGGTTCCGTTTATGATTTTGTTTCGCTTACCATCTTTTGTCAATTTCGTAAACTTTCCCGACTCCAAATTCTTAACAAACAAATCATTTCCGTGAATGTAAGAAACCATTTTTCCATCTGGCGAATACTCAGCCAATGTTTGCGGTTGATTTTCTTCATCCAACGGTTGCAGTTTCTTTGTTTTTAAATCAAATAAGAAATAGAATGCTTGAAAACTTCTTCTATATATTGATTCCATATTTGTAAGAAGTAAAATTTTAGTTTCATCCGAATTAAATTCGTAGTCGTCGTAAGCAATTTGTTTTCCGTTGTAGGTCATCAATCTTCCGTCCATCAGCAAATCACCTTTATCGTTAGGATCAGAAATTTTGTACTTGTAAATCGATAAATCTTCTGTTGCCCTTGTGTAATGTTCACCATCGTTCATTGATTTAAAACCATCAATCCCTTTCGGATAAAACTCATAGTTTTTCCAAATTTTTTCTACGGTTATTTCTTGGGACCAAGAAGCGAATTGAACTGCAACAAATAAAACGAAAATCGATCTCATATAATTTTTTGAAAATCTAAATTAATGATTCTATTCTTCACGACTACACTAGGCAATCGAATTTTCAACAATTGAACAAACAAATAAATTTTATTCAGTTAATAATTTGATAATATTTTCGAGAAAATTTACATTAACTTTGTCGCAGTTTTCAGGTGATCTCCTAGAGGCTCAAGTTGCCAAAACCATTTGAAAACATCTAACTTCAAATGTAATTTTACCTTAAAAACTATATTTATGAAAAGAATTTTATTCTCTTTATCACTTTTACCTTCATTGTTTGCGGGAGCTCAAGATTGCGCTAAAATATTTATTTCAGAATATGTAGAAGGTTGGTCAAACAACAAAGCGTTGGAAATTTATAATCCAACTTCTGCTCCGATTGATTTAGGTCAGTATTTTGTGGCGCGTTATTCAAATGGTTCTACTACCGCAACAGTGGCTAACTCAGTTCAACTTTCAGGAACAATAGCGCCATACGATGTTCATGTGGCCGTTTTAGATAAAAGAGATCCAAACGGAACGGGTCAAGAAGCACCAATTTGGGATTCTTTAAACGTGCGTGGTGATGGATTTTACAGCCCGGTGTACAATACAAGCAATGCTTTTTACTGGAATGGAAATGATGCGGTAATGTTAGCCAAAGGAACTTTACCTGCAGATCCAGCAACCTTGATTAATGCTACAAACGTTCCTAACTTTGCAATCATTGATATTTTCGGTAAAATAGGAGAAAATCCGGCGAATGAAACAGGTTCTTCAGCTGGAAATGATGGCGCATGGTCAACACAATTTCCATACAGTACCGGTCTTGGTGTGCTTGTTTCAA
>VGML01000188.1 GCA_016866415.1 Bacteroidota bacterium
CGGTATTTCGCTCCTTCCTCGTCTTTTCCTTTCACCAGTTTGGAAACCAATAGCGCTTTTCGCTGAAACATTTGCCGCATTCTGGAACGTGCCACTGTATTCTCATTGACCCATTCCGCAATGATGTCTTTAGCACCTTCAATTGCCATATCTTCATCCAAAACATCGCCTTTCACAAACTTTTCAGCCATTACATCAGGTTGACCTCCTCGTTGAGACATAATCATTTTGGCAAGCGGCTCCAATCCTAATTTCTTCGCTTTTTCTCCTTTGGTCAGTCGCTTTTGTTTGTAAGGCAGATATATATCTTCGAGTAAAGTTGCTTCAAAACAAGTTTCGATTCTATCCTTTAACTCGGAAGTAAGTTTTCCTTGTTCTTCAATCGCATTCAAAATGGTTTGCTGCCGTGCCATAATTTCATCAAATTTCTTCGCTAAGTCTCTGATTTGAGCAATTTCAACTTCATCCAAACCACCGGTCATTTCTTTTCGGTAGCGTGCAATAAAGGGAATGGTTGCTCCCTCATTCAATAATTGAAGTGTGTTGGAAACAGCTTTTTGGTTTAATCCGGAATTAGATAGAATGTATTCGTGTTGTTGCATATTTTCAAAATCTGAAAAGATAAAAAAATAAAGTTATTCATTCTTTTGTTTTCTGCTTGAGATTCTGCCAACACAATAATGATTCGTTTTTACAAAGATGGCACAATCAAGAAAGTGTTACTGGAAAGAGCGTGTTTTATCTAAAAATATTATATATCTCAAATCTTAAACTTGCAATACTTTATTACATGCCCTCTGCTTGTGAATAGTTTTTCGTAATGAGTTTTGATATGAAAAATAGCTTTCGTTTCTTCGTCCAAATTTTCGGGAAGACTCTCGTATAAATCCCTAGTGAACTCTAAACATTCGTATTTCTGCTCCTCAATCTGTTCTTGCGTATACTCAAAGAGCAAATCACTGTCCGTCTTCATATGAACGATCCCTCCTTTTTTGAGAATTTGGCGATATCGATTTATAAATGGCGGTGACGAAAGTCGTTTGTTTGGTTTTTTAGGCTGAGGATCAGAAAAAGTTAGCCAAATTTCATCCACCTCATTTTCAGCAAAGAAATTAGTAATAAAATCAATTCGAGATCTTAAAAAGACAACGTTTTCCAAATTTAATTCAAGGGCTTCTTTCGCACCAATGTAAATACGATTTCCCTTTAAATCGACTCCAATGAAATTCTTTTCAGGATGCTGCTTTCCCAACCCAACTGAATATTCACCTTTTCCACAACCGAGTTCCAAAACAATTGGATTTGAATTTTTAAAAACCTCAGAGCGCCATTTACCCTTTAAATCAGAAGGTTGATTCATTATCGGTTCAAAAACATTCTTGAACTCTTTTATAGCAGCAAAACGCCTTAATTTATCCTTCCCCACTTAATTTTCTCAGGAATTTACACGCTCTTTGATGTCTTTTGATGCTTCATCAACAATCACTTTCAAGATATTCTTTTGTTTATTCTTGGCTTCGAAATGCATCGAACCTCCGTCGGCATCCATTTCAAAAGTCATATATTTGAATAGCTTTAAATAGCGTTCATTACCATCCAAATCAAAACTACTCATATCGAGTCCATCAAAATTAACGAATGCACTTATCGGTTTTCGACCAAAATTCTCACAACCATTTGGCAATTTCAACCCGCCATTTCCAGGTAAATATCCAGCTGATGTAAATCCGTTGATTTTGGTTCCGTTCATTTCAAATTTGGCCATATTAGCACCCATTCCATCAGCCATTCCTTTTACCATCGGCAAGACAGTGTTTCCCAATTCCACGTAAAAATTAAATTCAGGCTTGAAAGCTCCCGAATTATCAGGCTTGCCCATTAAAGCGATTCCAAGTTTTCCTGAAAATAACCCAGCTAATCCTTCATCGCCAAGCATTGCGAGCGCAAATTGAGCTTCTCCCCCAGCATTTTCCCCAACTTTTTCCATGAAATTCGGGGCGAAACGATCCAAGAAGCTTTGAATTTTTTTCATGTCTGCGTTCATTGCAAAAGCCGCTTGAACTGGCCCAGAGCCTAATTTAGAAACAATATTATCGGAATTACTTCCCATTCCGAAATACGCTTTCAATTCATCCGATAAAAAATACTTCATGTTCAAATTAATCGATCCAGATTCAAATGTTAAAACTGCCTGTGAATAACTATTTTCAGTCATTTTTTTCAATTCAGATTTCTTCGACTCATCAATTTGAACGATTTTTTCCAAATTACTGTAAGTAGCTTCCAAATCTGTTCCAACAACTAAGTCTCCTTTTTGAGACAAAATTTCTTTGACTTTATTTTCAGGACAGTCACTTTTAAGCCCTTCAAATACTTTTTCTATAATACTTTTCCCTTCTGTTAAACCTGGCTTTGTAACGAAAACAATTCGCTTATCCGAAACGGCAAAAGCAACATCCCCGCTTTCGTGCAAATCAAATTCTTTCGCTTTATCCATATCAAATCCTTTCTTCTGGACATTAGCCACTAAAGAATCCCTATTTGTAACTTCAGCAAAAGCATATACTGTTGGAACACCTTCCTTTAAATTGGTTGTTCCTTCCATCGCAAAATAGATTGGTTGATCTTTACCCAGTAGCTTTTCGAAAACAACAACCTCCTTAGCAATTTCGCTTCCGAATTTTTCAATGGATTGATATTCAGATTTATCAAGAATCGATTTAACGTCAACATAGCCAAAATATGCTATTGATGAATTACTTTCAACAAAAGCAGATACATCCTCCGAAATGGACCTATTTTCAGTTGAATTACAAGAAATTAGAAGAAGGATTAAAATAGGAGAAAAAAGCAACTTTTTCATTTAATGATAATTAAGATTTTCATAAACGAAATTACAACATATTTCATTCCACAAGTAACAAGGAATTGAATTCAAGCGATTATTTTTGCACAATGCATTACGTTGAACCGTTTTTTGGCTGGAGGGGCTATTACATTGCTTCTGATGACCCTAAATCACCTTTTTTTGGCAGGGAATATAGTGAATTTGAATTCAGCAATACGGTTTATGACTTCTACATTCATCCGCAATGGGATTCGATTGAATCTCCTACATTGTATATTAAAATTCTTTTCGCTGACTACGATGAAACATATGCAATTATTGAACTGATTGGCGAATGGAACGACGCAATTGAAAATGACATTATGATTCTAAAACGCGATATCATTGAACCCATGATTGAGCAAGGAATTAACAAGTTCATTTTAATTGGTGAGAACGTTTTGAATTTCCACTATTCAGATGATTGTTATTATGAAGAATGGTTTGACGATGTTGAGGATGGGTGGATTGCCATGGTAAATTTTCACGAACATGTCATTCGCGAATTTGAACGAATTAATATTGATTCTTATTTTGTAATGGGAGGCGAATTGGAAGAAATTGAATGGCGAACTTATCGTCCGTTTCAGTTTTTTAAAAAAGTCAATGATTTGGTAATGAAAAGATTAAGCTAATTCATATCAACCAATTTTCCAGATCCAAGTTCTTCTTTCAAAATTTGATTCGGATAACCATAATACCAAACATCACCGATTGATTTTAATTGTGCTTTTAAAAGACAACTATCTGCATTGAGTCTAGAAATAGTCGAGGAATTAGAAATAACTGAGATTGAATCTTGAACATTGAAATTCCTTGAATCAAAATAACCATTACCTATCATCTCTGCCCTAAAGAATCTTGTAGAACCTGAAAGTTTAATATCTCCCCATCCATGCGAATTTACGAGGTTCAACGAGTTTCCATTAAAATTGGTTAAGTCCATAGTTCCTCCGGCATCTTTTAACACAATACTCATTTGATTGAAATTCCAATTATTTCGATTTGTTAGAAGTTCAGTTCCTTGATAAACAATGGAAGTTAAATTCACAAAATGAATTTCTACTGTAATCTTACCCGTTTTATAACGTAAAAATTTGCATTTGTTTTCGTTTGAAACAATAAGTTCATCTCCATCAATAGCGCAATTGACAAATCCGACCAAGTTCTCACCACCATCGACAACTATGTAATTTGCAGTGTCTTGAATCATCACGTAATTCAAATGCTCTTTCAAATAAACTCGAGAAAAATCACCTGGATTAATGATTCGTTTGGTATTATCGCCACTTTTCTTCAAACAAGCCCTTTCATCTGGTTTTTTACATGAAAAAACGAATAGCAAAAGAAATATTAGGTATATCGTTTTTCTCATCAGTCAAAAATGATTTTTGCTTGTCGCGTTTTTTGATAGTTAATTGTATAACCGAGCCCAAGTTCCATATAATCCGCTCTTGCAAAATGAGTTTTCAATGTGAAATTGGCAATAAGCCCATTCGAAAATTGATAACGCATTCCTATTCGATGATAGACTGGATCTTCGGGTTTGTAATAATCTCGAACATAAGCACCCATGCCAAAAACAAAATGAAAATGGTCGAGCGGAACCAAATATGCAGCGTATATTCCGAGTTGAATCATACGCAATTGAGTTTTTGGAACAAG
>VGML01000189.1 GCA_016866415.1 Bacteroidota bacterium
TTATTTCATTTCTGATAGTTCAGTGTGTCTTCCTTTTTCAATACCGAACAACACATTATACTGCGCTCTTTTTTTATTCAATAATCCAAATTGCAAGCAACTTATCTATTCTTTCGGTATTTGGTGCTATTTTTCTTTACGTTGTTCCTGAATCGTGGATGAAATGGGTTGAGAAATTCTATTTCTTATTACTTTTTTTTGTGCTGATTGGAACAGTCCTTTGCGATCAATACCTTTTGTTTTCTCGCGAGCGCTTAGACGAATCATTCTTCTTATTTAATTGGGAAGAAATCTGGATGATTGCGGATCCGGTCAATCGATTAACATGGACACTTGCTTTGGGAATGATTTTGATTTTCATTTTACCATTTATTCTCTTCAAGTTATTCAAACGGTTCAATTATTCAATTTCAATTTTCCTGCTTTTAGTTTTGTGTTGCATTTTTTTAGGATTTATTTCTTCAAGTTCGAAGGTAAATTATACGAGTGAAAATAGATTTATTTATTTTCTCAAGCGGAGTATTCATTCTTACTTTTATTCTGAAATTCCGACAAATGCAACGCTGAAAGATTTTAAAAACTTGTCATGCGAATTTTATGGTGGATATGCTCCGCTAGATTTTAGATTTCCGTTGGCGCATAGATTTAAAGAACCGTCTATATTGAATCAATTTCTATCTAAAACTTCAGATGAAAGACCTCCAAATATCAAGATAATTATTGTAGAAAGTATGTCCTCGGATTTATTTGGTCAACGAGGTGAAAATACAGGGGTTCTCATGCCTTTTATGGATTCGATATCCAGAAAATCTTTGTATTTTCCAAACGGTTTTGCCACCTCTCAACGAACGCATAATGTTTTGCCTGCCGTTTTAGCCTCAGTGCCAAATACAATAGATGGGAATGTATTTCAGCAACTGCCATTTCCAAGACATTATTCATTATTCAACTTATTGAGAAAAAAATATCATACGCAATTCTATTGTGGCGTTCGCTTGGAATACTTGAATATGGCAGGACTGATGAGTCATTATAAAACGGATTATTTAAGTAAAAATTGGATTCGAAATCTTCAACTGCATAAAGAATCGGTGGGCAGCGCTTGGGGATTTCCGGATGAAGATTTATTCAAACAAGCTCAATTTGACGATAGTTGCAAATTCAATAAGTTGAGAAAACCACTTTTAAAAGTTTTTCTGACCATCAGTTCACACGATCCCTTCATTTATCCAAACAAATCGAAATGGGAACAAGTTGCTCTACAAAAAGCCACAACAATTAAGGAAAAACGATTGCGTTACATGATCAATTCTCAAGCTTCAAGTTTTGGTGCTTTTTCTTATGTTGATTCAACGCTCATGAGATTTTTTGAAGTTGAAAAACAAAGACCTGATTTTAAAAATACCGTTTACATTATTACAGGAGACCACGGAACAGAATTGTACCGACGAAATTCTTTGTCAAAATACAATGTGCCGATTTTGGTTTACTCTCCACTACTCAGAAAATGTGCAACTTCTCAAGCATTGGTTTCACATAATGATATTGCTCCAACTATCTTCAATTATTTAAAAACCGCTTATAAAATAGAGGTTCCTGATACAATTCCTTTTGTGGGAAAAGAGTTAAAAATTGAACGAGAATTTATACCAAATCGATCTTTCGTCTTTACAACGAATAAGTTAAAAACAGCTGACTTAATAGACAATAATTTCGTTTACATCAATGGTCGTTTGAATAGTTTGGACGATCAACTCGAAATTAAACCGATAAAATCAGAAAATAGCGTCAAAAAGAAATGGATAAAACGCCAATTGAATGAGTATCAGGTTTTTTCGCATTATACTATTTTACAAAATAAAATAATTGATTCCCTTTCTTACCTAAAATGGACAGGAGATAGAAGCAATTTCGCTCTAAAAAAAACGGTAAAGATTCCTGAAATTGTATGTAAGAATCAAATGAATTATGTAACAAATTGTAATATTCCAAAAAACAAATCTTTGAAAATTGAGTTATTTGCTTCAATTTGGTTTGAAAATAAAAAATCAATCAATAATGCACCAACTTTGGTAATTCAATCTCGAAAATCGAAGTATTTGTCGTTTAAATGGACTGTTAATAAACAAATAAAATGTCATTTCTCTGAATCATTCAAGGACAAATCAATAAATCAAGTTGTGTATCATTTGGAATTCAATCCAAATGAAATTGAGAAGTTTAAAAATGTAAATTCCTTTTATTTGTATCTATTAAATGAAACTAAGCAAAAAGCAAAAGTAAAGAATGTTCTTTTAAACTACTTTATCTCTGAATAGCTTTGGATAACTTGAATTAATTGATTTGAGCTAAGTTGATAAAATTCTCAAAAACGATTCTCCCATAATTCCCTGAAACTTCCGGGTGAAATTGTACTCCAAAAAATGGTTTTTCTTTGTGTTTCATTGCTTCGTTCACACAGACGTCAGATGAGGCAACTAATTCAAAATTTCCCGGAATTGAAATGCTTTCGCAATGATCTTCTATCATGTCGAAAGTGGAAGGAAGTTTATCAAAAAGGGGACAATCGACAAATATTTCAATTTCCTGCCAATCGCGGTCTTCGCGCATTTTAGATCCAAAAGCGCCGTGTAAAAGCCCAAGCAATTGGTGCCCAAAGCAAATGCCTAAAATGGGTTTGTCAAATTCTCTAATCCAATAAACGTGATTTAAATAGCGCTCCATATTAATTTCTGTGATTAGAATGGGAGCACCTGAGAAAATCATTCCATTACATTCTTTGGTCATTTCCTCTGTTAAATCAAAAAATGGAATTGTTTTGAAATCACAAAATTCATCCACTATTTCCTCAATAAATGGTGTTTTGGAGCTGCCGCAATCAATTATTAGAATCATTTTCAACTGTTTAATTTACCGAGGCCTTCACGCACCACAAAAGGCTCATCTTCAACGCAATTAATAATCGTGGAAACTTCTAAATGTCCGAATCCACCATCAATGATGAACGGAACTTGATCATCGTATTTTTCATAAATGGCATAAGGATCTGCGAAATACTCCAAAATTTCATCATCATTATGTAAAGAAGTCGAAGCGATGGGATTTCCAAGCGCTTTAACCAATTCAATTGTGATATTATTATCCGGAATTCGAATTCCAATTTCCTTTTTGTTCGAATCGAAAATCTTTGAAACTTCATTACTCGCTGGAAGAATGAAGGTAAATGGCCCAGGAAGATATTGTTTTAGCAATTTAAATGTTGGTCGATCAATTTGACGCGTGTAATCTGAAAGATTCGAAAGATCGCAACAAATAATTGAGAAATTAACTTTATTCAATTTTTCTCCTTTCATTTTTGCTAATTCCAGAAGTCCTTTCTTGTTCATCAAATCGCAACCAAAAGCGTAAACAGTATCAGTTGGAAAAATGATGATTTTCCCTAGTTTTAATTCGTCAACAGCTTGGTGAATGAGTCGTTGATCTATATTATATGGATTAATTTCTACGAACATTATTTGGAAATAGTACAGGAAATTGCTCTGTGATCACTAAGCACTTCTTGTTGAATTTTGAAATTATAGGAAGCTAGTTCAGGACTATGGAAAATATAGTCAATTCGACCTGCTGGCATTTTGCCGAAATACGTTACTCCAATTCCTGTTGATGTATTTCGAAATGCGTCTGTTAGAATACGATCAAATTGGTTGTAGGTATATGACATAGGTGTATCATTGAAGTCACCGCAAACAATGGTCGGGTAGGGGGAAGTTTTTATATGATTGACAACCTTTCTGGCTTGGTCAGCACGCTTGACGTATGCGGATTGTAGTTTTCTATAAATCAAACGAATGGCACTTTCTTCGGTAAAGTTTGAAGTTGGATCGTTTGTTTGAGCGAAATAATAATCACTTTGAAGTTTAATTGATTGCAAATGAACATCATAAACTCGAAAGGTATCTTGGTCTTTGACGATGTCAGCATAAATGCAATAATTAAAATCTTGAGATCCTTGTGTTTCAAAGATAACATCCCCTTTTGCAATCATTGGATATTTGGAAAACATTGCAATTCCGAAATTTTGTCGCGCTATTCGTTTGTAAGCACTTCTTTGATGATAAATTTGGGTTCCCATTACGTTAAAAAGAGAATCCATTGTTTCAAAACGAGTAGGTTTATCCTGACTATAGAATTCTTGAAAACAAACTACATCTAAATTTTCATTTCTTAAGAATTGGAAAATTTGATTTCGGGTTTCCAATCCAGATTCTATATTTGGGTTGTAAACATCAAAAAGACGAACGTTGTAAGAAACAACTTTTAATTCTGTGTGTTTTGGCTTGTCTTTTGAAAATTTTATTGATAAAGTCCTGAAATGTAATTTTCCTCCAAGAAGAATAATAAACAAACTATAAATTGCCCATCGTGATCGAGCAATTGTCCAAACGATTAAAATGAAACAATTTACAAGAACAATAATTGGATAGCCTAATCCCAAGAAAGGCAGTATTTTAAGGGTATTCGGGTGAATATATGG
>VGML01000190.1 GCA_016866415.1 Bacteroidota bacterium
CATTTCAACCATGGCTTTCATTCCTGAAATAGAAAGTCCTAAACTTGCGCCAACAATTGCAGATTCACACAAAGGCGTATTTCGAACCCGATCCTTTCCAAAACGATCAACAAGTCCTTCTGTTACTTTGAATGCACCACCGTACTCAGCTATATCTTGTCCCATTAAGATTAACTCAGGATATTTTTCCATCGACTGAACAAGAGCATCTTGAATGGCATCAATGAATCTTTTCTCTGTTTTTGAACCTGAAGGAACAATTATATTTTGATCAAAGGATGCATAAACATCGTTCAATTCTGTTTCCAAGTCCGCATTGATTGGACCTTCAGCTTGTGCTTGCTCAAAGGAAGATTGAATTTCCTCTTTGATTTCACTTTTAATGTGATTCTCCAATTCTTCGGTTAAGATGCCTTGTTCTTTCAAATAAAGTTCATAATTCGATACAGGATCTTTCTCAGCCCATTTCTCTTGAAGTCCTTCAGGATAATATTTTGTGCCAGAAGATTCCTCGTGACCCCGCATACGGAAGGTCATCAATTCTAAAAGATAAGGTTTAGGGTCTTTTCGAATTTCATTATTAATGGTTCGAACAATTCGAATAACATCTAAAATATTATTACCATCAACTTGCAAAGCTTTCATTCCGTATCCGATTCCTTTGTCAATGAATTGCTTGCAACGAAATTGCTCAATTGACGGCGTTGATAAGCCCCAACAATTATTCTCAACACAAAAAATCACAGGTAAGTCCCAAACGGCTGCCACATTTAGTGATTCATGAAAATCACCTTCTGATGCTCCGCCATCACCTGTAAAAACAATAGTAGACTTTTCGTTCTTACGAATTTTGTTTGCAAGCGCAATTCCATCTGCGATTCCAAGTTGTGGCCCTAAATGTGAAATCATTCCGACCAACTTATGCTCCTGAGAACCAAAATGAAATGAGCGATCACGCCCTTTGGTAAAACCAGAAATCTTACCTTGAAATTGTGCAAAAAGTCGTTTTAAAGGAATGTTTCTTGTTGTGAATATTCCCAAATTTCGGTGCATTGGAAGAATGTACTCATCTTCATCCATCGCGTAAGCGCAGCCAACTGAAATTCCTTCTTGTCCCCATCCAGAAAACCATTTCGTGATTTTTCCCTGACGAAGTAAGATTAACATTTTCTCCTCAATCAAACGTGGTTTTACAAGTTTCTTGTAAATTGTTAAAAGCTCTGCATTATCGAATCCCTCACGATTGAATTCAATGTGCCTTTTTTCAATTGTTTCCATAAAATAGAGTGGTTAAATGAAAATATTAAATCTTCATTCCTTTGACTACGCGTTCTTTGCGCTTTGTTTTTTGTAATTTTTTACGAACAACCAATAAATGAGCTGTTCGAGCGCTTCCTCTTGTTAAATCAACCTTATACTGATCTTCACCATAATTTATTTTAGGTCCACCTTGAGCATTCCAATCAACATCAAAAACGTAGCGTTTACTTAACGATGATTCGGATTTTGAAACAAACGAAAGCACTTTATTTTCTCCATTTTCAAATCGAACTTTAATTTCTCCTTTCGTTCCAAAACTATCAAAAATACATTTTGTTCCAGCAGGAATGATAATAGACTCACTTTCACTACTAGAATTTATTACTAATGTTCCATTCGCGGTTGTATTTGAATTATCAGATCGCGTTTCCTGGTTGAGAATAATCGTGTGAGAAATAAAGAATTGAACCTGACTCATTTTTTCTTCATTATCCAAAGCGAACTCATCTCTAACTTGGGTCGTGTATGGAATTTTAACCCCACAAGAACTCAAAATCAATAAAGTAAAAGAAAAAACTACCAAATATTTCATAATCCAAATTTTACACAAAATTAAGTAAAATGATTTAGCTTACGGAAATAGAAAACAAGAAATTGTAATTATTTTTGAATGATGAATAGGCTCTTTCACAAATCTTTATTTTACTTGACTCTTATTTTATTTTTTGGATGCAAAAATGACACAAAAAATAAACCATTGGATCTTGAAGAAATTCGACCTAAATCCACAATGAAATCATCTAAAAATGATAAAACAAAAGTTGATAGTAATGAAGTCTTTCTTAATGAATACAAACTCGATTCAATTGATTTAAAATTAGCTCGTATTATCTCTCTCAATAACGAGTCGTTTCTAAATAGATTCCCAAGTAAAAAAAACACGTTGAGAACTTTATTTTTAACAGATACAATAGTACAAATTCAACATGAACATTACGAATACGTTGATTCTAATCAAATGAAAAATGCATTTTTTAATTGGTTAGACTGTTATGGTATAGAATGCAGAAGTATTAAATTGTACGAAGAAACGAAAATTGAGCCAGAAAATCTGCTCTTTATAGCTGCAGAAAAATCCATCGACATTTTCAGAAGTAAATCCTCTTATAAGCCGGAAGACTGGATTAATTTTGTTCGATTTTCAATTAAAAATAACGAATTCAAATTCATCCTTTTTCAGAAAAAAAATCGGAAAGCGCAATGGTTTGAATTTAAAAATTATCAACTTATTCCTAAAAAGAAAAAATGAATATCTTAAATCGTGGATTTATTTCTGTCAAACCGACATCCAACTTTTTGCTCTGGAAAAAATCTCAATCAACCGAAGAATTAATTGAGCCTGAACTTGCAGAAGCAACAGTTTATTTAATTGAAGAAGAATTCTGGGATGAGGAGGAAATATTGAAAAAGTATTTTAAGAAAATCGCTAAACAAGAATTCTTTAGTTGCTCACAAACTGCTGAAACAATGCCAAAAATGGAATCCGTTGAAGATTTTTTTAAGTTTTTTACGGCTGAATTTGGAACCTTCGTTTTCGACCTTCTTAAAAATCCAATTAACTCAGAAAAAGTTGATTTATAACTTCTTGAATAACTCGGCATTCAAGTAACTCGGATCATGCGTTACCTCCTCGCCTATCCAGCCTGGGATTTCAAATACGTGATTTTCGGATGGAATCTCAATTTCAGCAACAATCAATCCATTCAGACTTCCTTCAAATACATCGATTTCCCATGAATTCAAATAATAACGTTTCTTTGAAAGCACTTTTAATTCGAAACGGGCAATGATTTCCAATGCCTCTTCTTTTGGGATTTGATATTCGAACTCATCCCGAGTCATTCCTATTTGATTGCCTTTGATCGTTATAAAAGCATAATCATTCTTTATTCTGATTCGCAAAGACCTATTGTATTCGTTAAACAAATAAGATTGTTGAATTTGATCGAATTTACACCCCTTAATAACTGAAAAATCCTTCACCAAAAACTTGCGCTCAATTTCTTTCATTCAATTCTTTTTTACAAAGTTAAAGCTGTTAATAGATTCTTCATTACGAAATCAATAGAAAGAAATAATAAATTAAATTTGAATTCTTGAAAAACCGAGATGATTGAACTAAGAGCAAGGACACCACGTTGGGTAATCATTGTCATTGACTTAATGCTTGCGGCTTTCGCTTTGGGGTTTGCTTATCTCATTCGTTTTGACTTAAAAGCTGATGTTTCCTTGATTCAAAAAGAATGGTTGATTTTGTCGAAATCCATTTGGTTATATTTTTTAGTCAAGTTCTTTGTTTTTTATTTGTTCAAAATCCATAAAGGTCTTGTAAGATTTACATCTACAGAGGATTTGAAGCGCATTTTTCTCGCCGTTTTAAATTGTAGTTTCATTTTTCTTATCGCTGGATTTATCCGATATGAATGGATGGATGGATATTTTTTATTCCCGATGTCGGTTTTAATTTTGGAATTCCTCGCTAGTTTCGCCTTTGCTGTTGGTTCCAGATTCATCATTAAACTGCTTTATTTAGAGCGAACTAAATCGAAAGTTGAACAAGAACATGTTCTCATTTACGGAGCAGGTGTCAGTGGGATCATTACCAAAAGAACCATTGAAAACGATCCTAGAAACAATCAAAATGTAATGGCTTTTGTGGACGACAACCCGAAATTAGCTAACACACGAATAGAGGGCACGAAGGTTTATGGAATAGAAAAAATAAAAGCACTCAAGGAGGAATTTGACATCAAACAATTAATCGTAGCAATTCAGAATCCAAATTCTGAAAAACTAAAGAAAACACTTGATATATGTTTAGATCTTAAAATAGCAGTTCAAAAAGTTCCAAATCCAAAAAGTTGGGTGAATGGTGAATTTACGACCAAACAACTTTCGAAAATTAAAATTGAGGATTTATTAGGAAGAAAAGCAATTAATTTAAGCAACAAGGAAATTCTAAATGAACTTAATAATAAAGTAATTTTAGTAACAGGAGCGGCTGGTTCAATCGGAAGCGGATTAACAAAAGAAATAGCAAAGTATAATCCATCGCTCCTAATTATCCTTGATCAAGCCGAGTCAGCTGTTTATGATTTGCAATTTGAACTTTTAAGCCAACATCCAAATCTCAAGTTTGAAGTAATTATTGGT
>VGML01000191.1 GCA_016866415.1 Bacteroidota bacterium
TGAAGCTCGGACAGGAACACCCAAAACTTCAACTTAGATTTTAAAGATTCGCTCGTGCTTAAAATCATCACACAAACTAGCCCAATGGGATGAACTTCCGAATGGTAAACCAAATGGGCGGCAGTTTACCGGAAGTACTTGTCCAACCTACTGTGCTTCAGTCGGATTAAGCCTTATTAACATTCCGTTAATTAAGCAGCAAGTGCGTATGACGTATTGTCATTTATTGTTCGAGACATGATATTTAAGAGGTACACCTCAACCCTCTGCATGCTGACACCTGGCTACCGCTATCGCTGTCAAATCCAATGTCGACCCCAAAGAACGTTCGTATATAAATACGCACAAAGTTACCGAGAATAACAAGAGTTTAAATAAAAACCTGATTAATTCTTGTTAATTCTAACGATTTCAATTGATTTTTAGCCACTTCGCATAACGGAGCAATAGAAATTGAGGGTTCCATGTTCAACAATGCTAAAAATAAGTTTCGTATGAGTCTTTTCATAACCTTTGGTTTTAGTTCAAATGAATTATAATACAAAGTTAGACCCAGCAAAAAGCGATTATTTTGTAGATATTCAGCTTTAGTTTGCATGGAATCGCTTTCCTTACATTTTAGGAATTCTGTTTGAAAAATTATGTTGAACTAACTTTGTTTTTGACAGATTAAAAATGATTTTTTTCTAACTTTTTAGGTCTATGATTTGTTAAAAAATCAGTAAATTAGAATTGTCGTTTTGGAGAACGAAAACTACCTGTAAAATCAGCCAAGTATTTTGAAAACACATTCGCATTTCAGTTTGAAATATGGGATTTTATCGCCTGAAGAGATAGTCGATTTAGCGATTGAACTTGGGTATGAATTTGTTTTTTTAGCTGACATCAATACGACAGGTTCTGCACTGGCATTTATTCGAGCAGCAAAGAAGAAAGGAATAAAGCCAATCGTTGGCGTTGAGATTCGGAATGGAATGGAAATAATAGGAACAATTATTGCAAAAAATCAAGATGGATTCAACGAATTAAACGTTTTTATCTCCCAACATTTAGCGACTGAAAAAGCATTTCCAGAAAGATTTCCAACCTTTATAAATTGTATTGTCACCTACCCTATTTCAAAACAAATTAGTGAATTAAAAAATAACGAATACATTGAAATTCAATTAAATGAATTAATTAATCTAAATTTTAAGTTTAAAAATATTAATCAATCAAAGGTTATCTGTTTGCAACCCATGACCTTTCGTTCCAAACGTGATTTCAATACGCATCGTTTACTTCGAGCAATCGCCAATAACACCTTACTTTCAAAGCTTCCCAAAGAAGAACAAACATCCGAAGACGAAAAGTTTTTATCGAAAGTTGAATTCGAAAAAGCGTTTGAATTCAATGCTGAAATACTAAATCAAACAAAGACGATATTTAAAAATTGTGAAATCGATTTTAAATTCGGCGATGAAGCCAGTCCTCAAAATCCCATTTCATACACCGATTCAATCGAAAATGACAAAACTATGCTAAGGGAACTTTGCTTGGACGGACTTTCTTTTCGTTATTCGGAAGTTACACAACAAATTCGCGATAGAATCGATATGGAACTCGATATTATAGCTGAAAAGCAGTATTTGTCGTACTTTTTAATTGCTTGGGATTTTACGAGTTATGCTCGGTCTAAAAACTATTTCTATGTCGGTCGAGGGAGTGGTGCAAATAGCATTGTTGCGTATCTCCTAAGAATTACAGATGTTGACCCACTTGAGTTGGATTTGTATTTCGAGCGGTTTATTAATCTTTACCGAAAAAATCCACCAGACTTTGATATTGATTTTTCTTGGAAAGACCGCGACGAAATTATCACCTACTTATTCAATAAGTTTCCTAATTCAGCGTGGCTCTGCACCTACAATACCTTTCAATATCGCGCTGCAATAAGAGAATTAGGAAAAGTATTCGGCTTACCGAAAACGGAAATTGACATTTTGTGTTCGGGGAAATATTCGCTCGAAAAAATTGACGACATGTCGAAGCTCGTTTTAAAATATGCCAAATCGATTGAGGGACTTCCCTCCTATCTGAGCGTTCATTCAGGTGGAATCGTTATCAGTGAAAAACCAATCACGTATTTTTCTTCCACCTTTCTTCCTCCAAAAGGCTATCCAACAACCCAATTTTCGATGATGGAAGCCGAGGATGTTGGATTATACAAATTTGATATTTTGAGTCAACGCGGCTTGGGGAAAATTTCCGAATGTTTGGACATCATTTCCTATAATCAACCAGATATTAATCCACATGACATTCACGATATCGCTTTTTTCAAACAAGATAAAAAGATTGAAGAAATGTTACTTCACGCCAAAGCGCTCGGTTGTTTTTACGTGGAGTCACCGGCAATGCGCATGCTGATGTTGAAACTGAACGTTCGAACGTATTTGGAGTTGGTTGCAGCTAGCTCGATTATTCGTCCAGGTGTTTCGCAATCGGGGATGATGCGGGAATACATTCTACGTCACAAAAATCCCGAAAGGCGAGCCTCTGCACATCCCGAATTGCTCAAAATTATGCCTGAGACGTATGGCGTAATGGTATACCAAGAAGACGTCATCAAAGTAGCGCATCATTTTGCAGGTTTATCGTTGGCTGAAGCAGATGTTTTACGACGAGGGATGTCTGGAAAATTTCGCTCTCGGGAAGAGTTTCAATCCGTTAAAGATTCATTCTTCGAAAACTGCCTAAAAAAAGGATTTGAACAGAGTTTAACTACCGATGTTTGGCGACAAATTGAAAGTTTTGCTGGATACGCTTTTTCCAAAGGACATTCAGCCTCTTACGCTGTTGAAAGTTACCAAAGTCTTTATTTAAAAGCTTATTTCCCTTTGGAATTCATGACAGCTGTAATCAACAATTTTGGAGGATATTATCGAACGGAGGTCTACGTTCACGAAGCTCGAAAATGGGGCGCTGAAATCGAAGCACCATCTGTAAACGAAGGATCTTATCAATGCATTCTAAGAGGAAAACGACTGATTCTTGGTTTCAATTTAGTAGCCGGAATCGAAGGAGAATTTATCATTAGATTATTCGAAGAACGTTATAAAAACGGGAAATTCAGTGATTTCGAGAATTTGATGAAACGGTTTCCAATTCCGTTAGAACAACTCGCAATTATCATTCGAATCGGTGCCCTCAGGGATTTTCAAGAATCCGGAAAAGAATTACTTTGGAAAGCGCATTTTTTTCATCATCACCAAAAATTGAAACCAACTGAACTTGAATTATTCGACGTAAAACCAGTTTCTTTTGAATTACCGAAATTAGAAGAAAGTAAATTCGAATTGACTTTTGATCAAATGGAACTATTGGGCTTTCCACTTTGTAATCCATTTGAGCTTTTAAAAGACGAAATTCCAAAAAAACATCTAAAGGCAAGCGGAATTAAAAATTGTTTGGGAACAATAATAGAAACATACGCCTACCTGGTTTCCATAAAACAATCGAAAACAGCGCAAGGTCAAACGATGAGTTTTGGATCCTTTTTAGACATGGATGGTGAAACCTTGGATACCGTTCATTTCCCGGAGAGCCTCAGAAAATATCCGTTTACTGGAAAAGGAATTTATTACTTGAAGGGATTTGTAAGTGAAGAATTTGGGTTCTACACGCTGGAAGTCGGACGGATGGAGAAATTACGCTTTATTGAAGATGTGCGATTTGAGGATGTTGAAATGAGTAAGAATAAATAGCTTATTTTTTAAATTTTTAGTCTTCAGAAAATATTGATTTTTAAAATATATTCAGAAATTAAAGAAATGGGAATACGAATTCTTAATTCGCTTTAAATTAATTATTTATCAATTATAAACACTCAATAAATCGTCACATATCTCCTCCCTCTGAACCGGGAAGTTTGGATTTATTCGACATTTCCAATTTACCGAATTTGTAGGTAGCCGTTAAGAAAATGCGGCGGGTTAACCACTTAAATTCAGATTCTTGATAAACCCCTGGACGATCAACCTCAAAGTAAAATCCTTGTTTGTTGAAGATATCGGTTATTCGTGTTCCAACAGACAATTTACCTTGCATGAATTTCTTTTCAAATGCCAAATCAATCGGACCTTGACGCTGCGCGATTCCTTGAACTGTAATTCGACGTCCATTATACGTAACACTCAACTGAACACTTGCGGTTTTATTCCAAAATTCGATGGCAGTATTGTATTTAAAATTCATTACGTAACCTTGTCTGTTTGGCAATTCGGTGAGATTCGTGATATACCAAATGTAGTTTCCGTTCCAAGAAAAGGTGTTGCGCCACCACGAATAAGGTTTATAGGTTACAACCAATTCTTGACCCAATGTTTTCGTTTCTGAAATGTTTTTAAACGTAACCGCTGAAGTTCCATTCTCATAAAATTCTTTGAAACGTGTGATTACACCTTTGTTATGTCTGTAATACGCA
>VGML01000192.1 GCA_016866415.1 Bacteroidota bacterium
TATAACAGGAGCTGGTAGTTATCCTCCGCATACTAATGACCTAAATGACTTTGGTGTTTTCAAACCAGATACGACAAATAATTTTTATTCACATAACCCAAGCAAAAATTTATGGTACATGGGAAAAGGATGCGCACCTGTATTAGATTCTTTAGATAATGAGCAGGATATTATTGATTTAATTCAGGGACAAGTAGATAGTATACAAAACGGATTATGGCCACAAGACAAATTTTATGTAACCAGAATTATGACAAACCAACGAGAATATGGTCCACTATTTTTTCAGAAAATTTCTAAAGTAATAGACTCGTTAAATATAATACCTTCCTCCAAACTGCAATGGGCAACAATTGGAGAAACATTTACAGCTTTTCAGGCGTGGCAAACAACTAGTGGACTTGACCATAGTCAATGGCTGTGCGGACAAACAACAGCTGGTGTTGATAATTTGGTAGCAGATAATAAATTCTCAATCTATCCGAATCCATTTACTAATTTGGTATCTATCGATTTCACTGAAAATCAAGTACACAAAATTGAGGTGCTTGACTATTTAGGAAGTATACTATATAGTAGTATTATTAATGCCAACACAACCATTGACTTATCAAAATTTTCAAATGGAATATATTTGATATGTATTGATGGCAGAACCGAAAAAATCATCAAAAATTAACGTTGCCTAAAAGCAACTAAAAGAAATTGGCGTCAATGTTCTCCATAGACACATTTGTGGTTAATCAAAGTTTGGTTCTCCGCATCAACATTAATACAATTCATTCAAAAAGGAAAGTGATCACAAAATAAATCTTCGCTCCTTCACAATTGCTTTTTCTAGCTTTTCAATAAACTCATCTCTTGGGATTTCAATTGCGCCGTATCGTCTTACATTATCATTCATGAACTGCGAATCGAGCAAGTCAAATTCATTTTGACGTAAAATTTGAATCAGCCAATGAAATGCTACTTTTGACGCATTTGATACCAACGTATACATAGACTCACCAAAGAAAACGGATCCAATTTGAACACCATATAAACCACCAACCAATTTGTTTTCTTGGTACGCCTCAACGGAATGAGCGAAACCCAATTCATTCAACCTGGAATAAACTTGAATCATTTCCTCTGAAATCCATATTCCATCGCCTTTGTATCTCGGAAGTGAACAAAAGCGCATAACCTGTTCAAATTGTTGATTTATTCGAATTTCAAATTCGTTTTTATTTAGAACTGATCGCAGTGATTTCGTAGGTTTGTATTTTTCAATTGGAATGATTGCTCTCGGATCTGGAGAATACCAATTAATGTTACCATTCGGAGCAGCCATGGGAAATATGCCTTGGCAATAAGCAGAAAACAGCAATTTGGTTGTTAACGTTTGATTCTGCTTTTTCAATTCAATTTTTCTGGTAAAAATAAAAAGAAAATATCTTCTAGGCAGCTGTCAATTGATTACATAAAAAAGCTCAATGTCTGCAAGATTTCAAACATTCTTGGCAAAAATGATGATGCGATTCGTAATTCGTGCGAGTTGCTTGTATGTTTTGAAAAAAAATTATCCAGGTGTCTATTTCCTTGAATTTTCGGGAGAAAAAGATTTTTTTGTTCGTCTAATTAAGCCATAAAATAAAAAATCAAAAAATAATTTTTAATTTCTGTGGCAACCAATTTTAGTTTTTTAGGTCTTGTGAAAAGAACCCCTAAATTTTTTAGCTATGAAGACTTTATTCTTTTTAATCGCATTATCAGTGAGTTTCGCTTTTGGTCAAAATTCCATCTCGATTACGCAAGCTGAATATCAAAATTTAAAGCAAGCTGGATTAATAGATCAAACAGCGAGCTATACGTTTTCCGACTTGGCTTTTCCTTCAAATATAAAATACAAAGGTAATGCTGAAAAAAATGGGCTTTGTGATTGTATGATCCCATTGGATTCCACATTTACATTGGCAATGCTTCCAAATGACGACAATTCGTCAGAATTAATAAACCTTCCTTTTACGTTTGATTTTTATGGCAACCAATATAATTCGCTATATATTAACAACAATGGAAATATTTCCTTCATTAGTCCATACATGACCTGGTCGTCTAATTCGTTTCCTGATCCGAGTTATAATATGATTGCTCCATTTTGGGCTGATGTAGACACAAGAGGAGATATGGATAGCCTTGGAAACTTAATCGGTAATGGAGGTAATGTTTGGTATAAAGTTACACCAACTTCTTTGATCGTAAATTGGAATCAAGTAGGTTATTTCAATATGCATACAGATTTAGTTTCTACCTTTCAACTTATTATAACAAATGGTTCGGATTCTCTTGTATCTGCAGGAGGCAATGTATCATTCTGCTACCAGGACATGCAATGGACATCAGGTGATGCTTCATCAGGTTTTGGAGGTTTCGGCGGAATTCCTGCAACAGTTGGTGTAAACATTGGAAATGGTGTGAATTATTTTCAAGTAGGTCGATTTGACCAAACAGGAATTGGCTTTGATGGACCAGTAAATAATAATGATGGTGTTGACTTTCTAGATGGACAAGAAATCTATTTTAATGTAGCTGGAATGACGACAACAAATACCCCTCCTCTATTGATTAGCAGCGCGATTTGCGATACAATTGACGTTTTCACAGGTGATACGCTTCATAAAAGTTTAAATTCTGCAGGTTTTTCAATTAGCGTTTTGACACCTGAAGTTCAACAATTAATAGCGTTTTCAGTTGATTCCGATGCACCAGCAAATGCATTTACATACTCGATTAACCAACTAAGTGATCAGTTGTATCTTATCGATGCAGAATTTAACGCGACTGGTGCATCTCCTGGAATATATCATATAAACTTAACAGCAACAGATGATGGAATTCCTGCAGGTGTAACTACAAAACAGTTTGTTTTTGAGGTTATTTATGATGAATCACTTGGCATAAATAATGAGGAGAAAAGTAAATTCAATGTTTATCCAAATCCTACTGATGATATATTAACTATTGAATTAGAAAATATGACTGGATTTCATCAAATTCAACTCAATGAACTAACAGGAAAAATGATTATTTCCAAGGAAATTGAAAATCACGAGCAATTAAACCTTAGTCTTTTCAATGAAGGTATCTATTTGTTAACGATTTTAAAGGACGGAGAGGTAATTGGAATTGAACGAGTCGTTAAAAAATAATTTTTAATCAAATTCAAAAAAACGCATTCAGTTAATGGATGCGTTTTTTTTATTCAAGTCGGCGACTGATTTTTAATTATTTTCCAAAAAAGTAATGGAAAAAAGCGTTTGATTCGTACAGCCCAGATTTCTTTGTTTCCAATCAGAACTTCACGTTTCTTTTTTTCAAGTGCTTTCAACATTTGATTCACACAAACATCAACTGGCATTCCTGTTTTTTGATTGTGATCCATTATTCCATGCTTATTCCCTTCCGCATTAATTGCATTGGTGGAAATCGGTGTATTTATCTTTCCAGGACAAACAATCGTAACTGAAATTCCATTGTGCTCTTCTTCTAACGCTAAACTTTCATAATAACCATGGAGCGCGTGTTTTGCAGCACTGTAGGCAGAACGAAGAAAGAACCCAAACTTCCCAGCTATGCTACTCATGATAAGAATCTGACCTGATTTCTGCTTTTGCATAAATGGTAGAACAACTTTCGTCAATGCGATATTTCCAAAAAAATCAATTTCCATGATTTTTCGATTGACTTCCATACTCGTTTCGAAAGCATTCGCACGTTGACTAACTCCACCGTTATTTACCAAAATATCAATTCGTCCAAAACGATCAAAAACTGCTTTTGCTAACGTTTCAAATTCTTCAGATTTTTCCAAATCTAAAGGTAAAACAATATGTTTGGAGTGATTAGCAAGTGCATCTTTAATCAAAATCAATTTAGCTTCATTTCTCGCAGACAATACCAAAAGCGCACCTTTGTGAGCAAACTGATGAGCCAACTCCTCTCCTATTCCGGATGAAGCCCCCGTAATCCAAATAACCTTGTTTTCAAAATAGGATTTAGCCATAATTCGGTTCAAAGATACGAAACTAACACGGAATTGCTCAACTCTGACCTTTTGATTAACTTTGAACTTAATTTCCGAATATGACATTAAGAGAACAAATCAAGCAGCAATTTGAAGAATCGACAACTATTTTGAACCAGTTTCAAACTGAAGAAAATTTCACCAAAATTGAAGAAGCTATTCTAATTATGTCAAAAGCTCTTAAGAATGGAAATAAAATAATTAGTTGCGGAAATGGTGGATCCATGTGTGATGCCATGCACTTTGCAGAAGAGTTGAGTGGGCGATTCAGAGATAACCGAAAAGGATTGGCGGCTGTTTCCATTTCAGATCCTTCACATATTACTTGCGTTGGAAATGACTATGGATTTGATTACATTTTCTCAAGGTATTTGGAAGCTTTAGGAAAA
>VGML01000193.1 GCA_016866415.1 Bacteroidota bacterium
ATGTTCGAAAAACCTGGACTGAATACGTGAATCGTTTATTGGGATTTTTAGCTGGTAATGTAATGATTGTTGGTTTGATTTGGTTTTTCACAGTTTACAGGCAATCGAAATTAAAATGGTTGATGCTTCTGAACCTTATTTTAATAGGAATTGAAGGTTGGTTTGGCTCTATCGTGGTTGCAACAAATCTCGTCCCATGGACGATAACGATTCATCTCTTTTTGGCACTAGTAATACTTTTGTTACAGATCTATGTTTTGTTTAAAATTAGAAAAGCAAATACGTATGAATTTCGGCTTGAAAAATCAATTCGTTGGTCCATTTGGTTTATTTTGGTAGTAACATTTTATCAAATGTTTTTGGGAACACAAGTAAGAGAGGCAACAGATTTGTTAATCAAACAGGGGATTCCAAGATCTGAATTCATTGATCGGCTCGGAATTACTTTTATAATTCATCGCAGTTTTTCTTGGCTTGTATTGATACTTTTGATAATGATCGCTTGGAAAAATGAAAAAACTTCACGACACTATTCAATTCGATTGGCTTTCATAATTCTTGGAGTAGAATTAATCACAGGCGTATTTTTGGCCTATGCAAACATGCCAGGATTGGTTCAAACGGCACACCTCGTATTTGCATCAATATTATTAGGTGTTTTATGGCAGATTGTTCTTTCGGCATACGAATCAAAAGAAATGAAATAAAAAAAGCTACCTGAATCTCAGGTAGCTTTTCTTAAACTTTGTAAAGTATTAATTTACACTTGAAGAAAGTTCAGAACCTGCTTTGAAACGGATTGTGTTTTTTGCAGCGATTGTGATTTCTTTTCCTGTAGATGGGTTACGACCTTTACGTTTTTTTCTGTGAGAAACGCTGAAAGAACCAAAACCAACTAGAGAAATTCTATCTCCTTTTTTCAATGCTGATGCAGTAGCACCAACAAATGCATCTAATGCTCTTTTAGAATCTGCTTTAGACAATCCAGATCCTTCTGCAATTGCATCAATTAATTCCGCTTTGTTCATAATAATTTGTTTAAATGAGTTAATAATATTTAATTACAGAACAAATATATCGGAATATCAATGCGTTGTTTGCACTTGGACCAAAAAAAACACGAAAATGTTGAAAAATCCTCATTTTTGTTAATAAAAACGGCTAAAAAGCTTATTTTATAAGGGTTTTCGGTATTCTAGTTCTTACTTTTTTGTTCTATTTAAATTCATATTACTTTTGAAGTTATATGATTCAGGTTAAACGAACACATTTGTATTGGTTGCTTCAGTCTTTCGGTTGGAGTGCATACATAGGACTCATTTTATTTGCGTCAATTAATTCCAAAGGATTTTATTTGAATAGTTCATTTTTAATAAACCTTGTTTTTTCATTTTTTCTTGGAATTCTATTTAGCCACCTTTTAAAGATTCGAGTGCTGTCTATGGGGTTGTTGAAACTAAATGGAATTCGCGATTTTTTGAAAACCATTTTATTGCTGATCACCATCTCTCTTTTTTATGTGATTTCAACTAAAATTATTTCAATAATAGTTTCTTGGTCCTTTGTGAATATAGGTGTCCTATCTTTTATTATTAATTGGTCATCTTATTTATTATTATTCGCTTTTTGGCTAACGCTATATTATGTATATTTCTTGTTTGAGCAAAATCGACGTCAAGAAATTGATAATTTGGCTCTTAAAGCGTTTCAATCCGAATTGGAATTGCATAATTTAAGGTCTCAATTAAATCCTCATTTTTTGTTTAATGCATTAAATGCTATTCGTGCTTTGATTGAGGTCGACCCAAAAAAATCGAAAGAAGCTGTTACATTGCTTTCTAACATGTTGAGATTTTCCCTCTCAACAAGTTATGATAGACTTATAAGTCTTGAAAATGAGCTACAAATGGTTGATTCTTATTTAAGATTGGAGAAAATAAGATTTGAGCAAAGACTTGATATTAAAAAAGAAATTAATGATGATTTAAAATCATTTAATATTCCGGCTTTTACGATTCAAACGTTAATAGAAAATGCTATTAAACATGGAATTTCAAAGTTAATTGAAGGCGGTGAGATTTCAATTCGCGTTGATTTAGATCGAGAACATGTACTAATTCAAGTTGCAAATTCAGGTATTTTTGGAAACGAAATCGATTTAGGAATAAGTTTGAGCAATTTAAAGAAGCGACTAGAGTTGGAATATGGAAATAATTATACCTTTTCAATTTATCAAGCTGATATGGTTTTTGTAGAAATTCGAATTCCTACGAACAGATGAATCAATAGTTTGTTTAACTCTTTGTTAATGAGTAAAAAAGCGATAATTGTTGGAAGCGGGGTAGGTGGTTTGTCCTCTGGTATAAGACTTGCCAAATTAGGTTTTGAAGTGTTAATTTTTGAATCGAATGGGTTCATTGGAGGAAAAGTTAATTCTAAAATGATAGGTGAATATCGTTTTGACATGGGACCCTCCGTTTTTACCGAACCCCATTTGATTGAAGAATTAGTGTCGCTTTGTGGTAAATCAGAAGATTTCTTTCAATATCACAAACTTGAGGAATCTTGTCGTTATTTTTTTTCTGATGGACAGCATGTCACAATTAAAAGTGGTAAGCAAGAAGTTTCGAAATCATTTCAAGAGCATTTTGGGGAAGATTTAAGTCAAACTAAAGCGTTTCTTGGTCGAATTAAAAGCAATTATGAGGCTGTTTATCCTGTATTCATTGAAGTTTCTCTCCATCGCTTCACACATTGGTTTAATAAATCTGTTTGGAAAGCGATTTCGCGAATACCGAAATATGGATTAATGTCTTCCATGCATCAGGTAAATAAATCCAATTTTAAAAATCCAAAGACAACTCAAATCTTGAATCGTATGGCTACTTATAATGGCAGTAGTCCATACAAAACGCCAGGTATGTTGAATATCATTTCACATTTGGAATTAAATGAAGGACCGGCGATGCCCAAAGGCGGAATGGTGGCTATTACAAATACTCTGAAAAAATTGGCAGAAGACTGTGGGATTAAATTTTATACGAATGAATTTGTCAGTGCGATAATTCATCAAAACAACGAAGTAGTTGGAGTAAAAACTAAAAAAGGCTCCTATGCTTGTAACCTCGTGGTATCCAATATGGATGTTCACTTTACGTATGAGAAGCTATTGAATGGTTTTGCGGCTCCAAAAAAAATATTGAATCAAGAAAAGTCAACTTCCGCAATTGTATTTTATTGGGGAATAAAAGGATCATTTGATCAACTTGGGGTTCACAATATTTTGTTCGCTGATGACTATGAATCAGAATTTAAAGCGTTGTTTGAAACGAAATCCATGCACGTTGACCCAACAATTTATATTCACATTACTTCGAAAATTGAGAAAAACGATGCGCCAAATGGTTGTGAGAACTGGTTTGTTATGGTTAATGCTCCAATTAATATCGGTCAGGATTGGGATCAAATTTTATCTCAAATGCGTGAACGAGTTTTGACAAAAATCTCTAAGCAACTCAATACAACCATCGAGGAATTGATTGAAGTAGAGGAAATCTCTGACCCTAGAAAAATTGAATCGACTTATTTTGGAAAACAAGGTTCAATTTATGGAAATTCATCAAATGGTGCATTTTCCGCATTTTATCGCCATCCAAATTTTTCAAAGAAAATCAAAGGACTTTATTTTTCCGGTGTTACCGTTCACCCTGGAGGTGGAATTCCGTTGGCATTAAATAGTGCAAAGATTGTTGAGCGTTGTGTAAAAGAGGATTTTCTTCTTTCATAGATTTATATCATTTCTCCTAAAGTTTATTTAGAAAATTTAGTATACAAACACCCCTTTTGTCTTGTCTTTTACTTATCGAACGAAATACTCACCTTCAATTTAATTTCACTCTTGAAATTTTAAATTAAAAAATAGTAAGCAGATTCTTCAATGAATTTTGTAATTTTAAGGGAATCTTAATCAATTTATATGAAAGCAACTTTATTCTGTTTTGCACTAGTTAGCAGCTTTTTATGCCACAGTCAGTCTACAATAATGATTGGCAACACTGAAGTAGATGTCGATACAGTTATTACTGGACTTGATATTCCATGGGAAATAATTTATGGCCCAGATGACCATATTTGGACCACAGAACGAAAGGGAATCGTTAGTCGTATTAATCCGACGACTGGTGTAAAAAATGTCGTTTTAAATTTAACTAACTCTGTATACCAACAGTCTGAATCTGGTTTACTCGGAATGGCATTGCATCCAAACTTTGCTGCAACGCCTGAAGTTTTTTTGGCCTATACTTACGGCTCGTTCAACACCATACGCGAACGTTTTGTGAAATACACATATAACGGGAGTACGTTGACAAATCCAGTGATTCTTATCGATGATATTACAGGAAATACAACGCATGTAGGTGCTCGTTTTCAGT
>VGML01000194.1 GCA_016866415.1 Bacteroidota bacterium
ACGTTTATTCGCCCTCCGACAAAAGCAGCACCTCCACCATATCCTCCATTGGAATTATCAGCAGAGCCTCCTCCTGCTCCCCACACCTTTATATCCATACATGTAACGCCAACAGGAACTGTGAAGTTTTGGTCACCTCCTGTATAATCGAAAATAAACTGTTGGCAATAGCAAACTGAAAAGAAAAGTACAAAGGATTGTGAAATGAAAAATTTTAACATTGTAATCGATAGATGGTAAGTTGAGTTTCTCCGCCTACAATTTTGGAATAGGCGCGAGTGATTAAGCCTAATTGTCGCTCCATGTATTCTTGCGTAAAGTTTTTTAATTGCCTGAGCTGCTTGATTTTAATTTCGTCATGACGTATCATGCTTAACGAATTAATAACTCAAATATAGAATATACAATTCAATAAAAGAAATATTTAAACAATAAAAAATCCATTCAAACTGTTATTTTATTTTTCAACAAACAGAAATGGAGCATAAATTTAACGCGGATGACTTATTCGTTTTATATCGAAGACTTAAGTCGGACATTTCCGTTGAATTTGAAGTATGAAATCAAAGATAAGAAATGCCCAGATTTTTGAGGGCAAATGTAGGTTTCAAAGCATTTGGACTACTTGAAATGCACGGAATCGAAAAAGAAGCTGCAATTCCATTTACTTTTTCAAATAAAAGAAATAAGGCTACATTTGTTGTAAATTTAGTATAGATCGAACAGGTTATGGCGTTGGAGCGAAAGGGTAAGATGTCGAAGAAACGCTAAAAATTGTAACAACGATTCGAGCAACAAAAAAATAAATCATGTTTAGAAACAGTTTAATAACAGGAGTTACAGCAAGCCTTTTCGGTACAATCGTAAGTGTTGCATATATATCCATTTTCAAATATTCAGCTTTGGAAGCCGATTTTTCTGAACATGCAACAATTCCATATCTTCTAGGAATCAACGCCTTATTTGGAATGCTAAATTGTCTTTTATATTTTGGAATGATAAAGCTTTTCAAAAATGATAATCTTATTGATTTCATCAATGGATTTCTATTGAGTGCATCTGTAATTGCGTTTTCCCTCTCGTTGATGTTTAAAGTGGATGCGAATTTGACTTTCAAAAATGAAAATGCAGAGCTTTTTAAGGATTACTTTTTCTTTATTTTAGCTCCTGTTCCTTTCTTTTCAGTTTTATCGTGGTTTACTTTTAAACCTCTTTTTCTGAAAAATAAAAGTAATTTTTGACAGAATTTTAAAGTTTAGCAGCCATCTAAATAGGGGGCTGTTTTTTTATTTTAAACCAATTGACTATTTCTTCGAAATCAAATTTAATTCTGTCAATTTGAAAGATGGAATTCCAACGTAGGCGACACTGTATTTTAAATTTTTATTTGATGAAATTCCAACATTGTATATTGAAGGTAAGCGAGTACTATTTAATTGTACGTTTTTTCTTATTGTACTCCACATCTCAGCGGTATTTATATAAGATTCATTTATTGTATTTCCCTCGAATATATTTTCTAAAAAATTCAACACACCTCCGTAATAATTATTTGCATGATATGCTTTAGCTCCTGCCAAAAGAAAAGGTGTTGCAGTTTCCACAACTCGTTTCTCAGCTGTTTTAACACCAATATCACCTTTGTCCTCCTCTGAAGAACCAGCTCCTCCGCAAGCAGATTGATAGATGACTATGGCGTCCTTTTTGAAGTTTAACTCATCAACAATTTGTTGAGCCGATATAAAATCTTCAACGACTAATCCACCAAATCCACCATCTAGACCTAATTCTGTACCATGACCTGAATAGATAAAGAAGGTACAGTTTTCTGCAGCTTTTTTGATCTTATCCCAATTGTTATTGCCATCATAAAACCGATGAACTTTTATATTTTTAGATGCCAGAAATTCTGCTATTTCCTCTGTGCGGTCTTCATAGCTTTGGCTAACTTGACTGCCAACAATACAAACGGCTTCGAGTTTTTTTGAACCCGAGTTTTGACCAAGAGATATTAATGCAATAAAAAGTGACGCAGCGAAAAACAATGATTTATACATGGCAATTTATGTTGGAGATTAATAAATGAATTACGATGTAGATTTAAATCATAGAAGAATTTTTATTTATAATTCAGTTTCTTTGAAAAAGTAACAGGTGTGAAATAAAAAACCCGCCTCAAAAAAAAAATCGAGACGGGGCGTTTGATAAGAGAGTAGTAGTATTCCTTAATGACGACTGGATCCTGAAAAAGTTGGATTTGTTGAATAAATTATTTTCTATTCTGAAATAGCTCGTTTAGAAATCGACCTTTGGAAGTAGGCATCTCAAAATTCATCATTTTTGAAATGGTTTTACCAATGTCAATTAGTTCTGCTTCTTCTTTAATTCTTTTGCCTTTTTCAACATCCGGACCAAGTACCAATAATGAAATGTGTCTGCAGCCTTCGCAATTATCGCCATGACTTATGAATCCCGTTTTTTTACCGTCCAAATGCCTTCCGTGATCGTTTGTAATAAAAAGCGTCGTTTGGTCTTTCAAAATTGGATTTGATTGAATTGTTCTCCAAAGTGAATCTGTATAATTATCACAAACTTTTATTGATTCCAAGTATTTGTTCCACATATTCGCATGACCATAAACATCTACAGCCAAAAGATTAATCAGCATCAAATGAGGCGGATTATTTCCTGCAAGTACCTCCATTACTTTTGAATAGGTAGTAACATCACCTCCATATCCTGTTCCTGAGCCATTTATTCCACAAAAAGTTGATGCGACATATTGATTTCTCCACTTTTTATTTTTTGTATTCGCCAAAACATCCAATTTGCCTTTGCTTGCAATAATAAAAGCGTCCGTTTTTGGACCGTTGGTCGCTTTTAAATAATATTGAAAAATGGAAGGCTTTTTGGGAAGACTTATCCCAGAGTTGGAAATACGCTGATAATCTCCTGTAGCAATAGCTGTATGACCAGGAACGGTGAAGGTTGGTCCATTGTTTTTGAAATTTTCAAAGTAAACACCTTCCTTAATAAGTTCTTTACCCATTTTTGGAATGTATTTGCAGGAGGTGTCGCCAAATGTTTCTGAATAACGCGGTCCATCAATCACCAAGATGATAGAATACTTTGATTTGAAGTCTTGTGAAAGGGAGGTTTTACCAACTAAAATCAGCAAAACGGTTAATACCAAAAAATTATTTGTAAGTTTCATACGATTGTTTGTAAAATTAAGAAACGGTATTTAACTATCCTACTCTATTTTAACCACTCGTGAAACTTACTCAAATAATTGAGTGTTTGTTGTTCTTCCGAGTTTTTTTCGAGTTGTAAATTGTAAGTCCATTCGGCTAAAGGAGGCATGCTCATCAAAATTGATTCGGTGCGTCCACCAGAATATATCCCGAACTTTGTTCCACGATCATGTAAAAGGTTAAACTCAACATAACGTCCTCTTCTCGTTAATTGCCATTGTTTTTCACGAGCGGTTGGTTCAGAAACAGGTTTGAAATCTATTTGTTGTTTGTAAAGAATGGGAAAGAGTTCACCCAATTCGACGCAAAATTGAAAAAGATTTTCTTTTGAAAGTCCACAGCTTTCATCTTGGTGGTCAAAGAAAATTCCACCAATTCCACGCGTTTCATTGCGATGAGGCAGTGAGAAGTATTCATCCGCCCAAGGCTTAAATTTGGCATAAAAATCAGGGTGAAATGCACCGCATTTTTGTTTGAGTTCTTGATGAAAAAGAATAGCTGCTTCTTTACTTACATAATGTGGTGTAAGGTCGATTCCACCACCAAACCAGTATTTCCCTGTATTTAGTTCAAAATAGCGAACATTCATGTGGATAATCGGATGTCGTGGATGTTTTGGATGCAAAACGATGGAAACTCCAGTTGCAAAGAAAGATTCACCTTCAAGTCCCAATTGTTTTCGCATCGCATCTGAAACGTCACCATAAACAGCAGAGAAAGCAACTCCACCTTTTTCAAGAATGTTTCCGTTGACAATGGTTCGTGTATATCCGCCACCACCTTCGGCTCTATTCCAAGCATCTTCTTGGAATTTGCTTAAGCTTTCAATTTTTTCAAGTTCGTTGCAAATGTGCAATTGTAAATTACGAAAACGAGATTCGATTACTTCCTTTTCCATTCAACTTTTTTCGATTCAAATTCCTCAAACTTCAGTATAAATCCATTTTTATTTTGAAAGCCATTTTTGGGTTCAGATTGAACGAAATCGTAGCCAGAAATTAGACCTTGATTGGTTTTTTTACCAAGTAATAAATAAGAAGCAATATTCATCGTTGCATCATATCCCAGGCAAGCAACTTTCGTTAAATCAGCTCCATATTTACTTCTGAACTGTTTG
>VGML01000195.1 GCA_016866415.1 Bacteroidota bacterium
AAGGCAACAACTGTTCGTATTTGATTCCAACCAACTCCTTTCCAAGACACGTTCCTGCAACAAAATAAGGTATGGTTTTATCTCCAACCTTATAGGCGTTCAATTCTTCAGCTTTTTCAACGGCTTGAAATCCTTTTCCGAACTGGTATCCAACCAAGTTTTTCGCAAGAATTACGTTGATTGGTTCATTCGTATATTGGTTAAATGTTGAAACTAGTGCATACTCAATGTTCGGCCCAACGGTTAACGCAGTGTTTGATGGCAAGGTCCACGGGGTGGTTGTCCAGGCTAGGAAATATGTCATCCCCCTCGATCCCCCTTCAAAGCGGGATGCTGTTTCCTCCCTCAAGGGAGGATTAAGGAGGGTGACAGTATTTGAATCTGAAATTCTAAACATCGCCACCACCGTTGTATCTTTAACATCCTTATAGCAACCCGGTTGATTCAATTCGTGGGATGAAAGCCCGGTGCCTGCTTTTGGGGAATAAGGCTGAATGGTGTACCCTTTATATAAAAGTCCTTTGTTATACAATTGTGCCAAAAGCCACCAAACGGATTCCATGTATTTCGATTCGTAGGTCACATAAGGATTTTCCATATCGACCCAATAGCCCATTTTCAAGGTCAAATCGTTCCAAATATCCGTGTAGCGCATCACAGCTTTTTTACAAGCATCATTATATTCGTCAATAGAAATTTTGGATCCGATGTCTTCTTTGGTAATTCCAAGTTCTTTTTCAACGCCTAATTCTACAGGAAGCCCATGTGTATCCCATCCTGCTTTTCGCTTAACTTGAAAACCTTTGAGTGTTTGGTAGCGACAAAAAATATCTTTTATAGAACGCGCCATTACGTGATGAATACCAGGTAATCCATTTGCGGAAGGCGGACCTTCAAAAAATACAAAAGTTGGTTTTCCCTCTTGCGTTGAAATGGACTTTTCGAAAATAGATTCGTTTTGCCATCTTTCTAAAACTTCGCTTGCAACGTTCGGTAGATTTAACCCTTTATATTCTTGATATTTTTTACTCATACTTTTGTATTGAAGACGCAAAGTTAATAAGAAATGAAGTTGTGGAAATGCTTCAAATCCTTGATTTATGAATAGTTGAGTTTAGATTTTTTATTTTTATAAAATTTTAAATCAAACGTATATTTATTGAATTCCTTAATTTCGGGGCATCTAATTGAATGCAATGCAGCTTCGAATAGCTTATTTATGTGGAACAATGAGTTGGGGTGGTTTGGAAATGAATCAGTTGCGCAATGCATCATGGATGATGGAACGTGGGCATTTCGTTCAAATTTACGCTCAAGAAAATAGTCCAATTGCCAATTCGATTAAAGAAAATAATCTTCCATTCATCGAAATCAAAGCTCACAAAAATCACTACGACTTTCCTCGAGCATGGCAACTTTATCAAAAACTTAAGCTCAATAAGATTGAACATTTAATTATACGTGCGACATTTGACCAAAGTATAGCCGCATCTGTGTCATTTTTATCCAAAGGAAAAATCAAGGTTCATTTTTTTATGGAAATGGATTTTGGATCTCCCAAAAAACAATTTTTTAGAACTTGGCGTTATTCGTTTTTTACAAGTTGGAATTGCCCATTGGAATATTTGAAAAATCAAGTATTAAAAAACACGAATTGTAATCAGAACAAAGTCAATGTGATTCCTTCAGGATTGGATTTAACTAAACTTAATCTACTTGACAAAGATACAGCTCGTACGGAATTGAAATTACCTCAGGATAAATTCATTTTTGGAATTATCGGGAGAATTGATCCGAAAAAAGGACAACTTTTGGCACTTGAAGCTATGTTGAAAAGTACTTTTAACGACTTTCATCTTTGTATTGTTGGCAATCCTACATACAATGAAAATGGTTCGTATTTAATTGAAATTAAAAACTTCATTCGAATAAATAATTTAGAAAATAGAGTTCATTTGTTGCCAAATCAATCCGATGTGTCTGTTGTTCTTTCTGCTTTTGATTGGACGATTCTTCCTTCGGATTCAGAAACGTTTGGCATGGTTACGATTGAATCCATGGCGTGTGGAATTCCAGTATTGGGGAGTAACTCCGGTGGCACTATTGAATTGATTAAGAATGAAAAAAACGGATTACTTTTCGAAACGAAGAACAGCTCTGATTTAGAGAAAAAAATGGATTTGATAGTGGATGGAAGAATCATATTAGATCACCAAGAAATAGTTGAGTCCGTTCAGAAGTTTGATCATCATTCGGTTTGTGAAATGGTTGAAAAACTGCTACTTTCGTGACAATGGATATTTACTCGTCGAAGCAACGCTGGAAAATTGCCTTGATTTTGGTTTCGCTTACCATCATCGTTGCATCGCTTTTTGTTTCCAATCAAATGATTGATAAGATTGCTCAACGCGAAAAAGCCAAAGCAGAACAATGGGCGGATGCGATCCGAAAAAAGGTTGAACTTGTAAAATTAACTAATCAAATTTTCGATGAATTACGTGCGAAGGAGCGCCAAAAGATTCAAATTGTTGTTGATGCTCAGCGAACGATTCTGAATCCATCCGATTTGAATATGAATCAGGACATTGATTTTGCATTGAATATCATTGCCAGTAACAAAGACATTCCAGTTGTCATTCTTACGGATGATGGTAAATTTGCGCAAAGTAAAAATGTAGACTCAAGTTTAACGGAAGAGGAAAAAATGGCTTCATTTCAGGAATGGATTGCCGAAGGAAGGTCCTATGAAATTGAAGTTTTTGGTGGAATCAAAATGCAGTTTGTGTATGGTGAATCCAACGAGTTGATTCGTTTGGAAAAAGCGAGTGACTCTTTGATCAATTCATTCAATAGCGATTTAATAGATAATTCCAGTTTAATTCCCGTAATCCTTGTGGATGAGAAAACGGGGAATATTGAAGCAAGTAATTTACCTAATAAAGAATTGAAAAATCCGAAGCTCATTATAGCTGAGTTTGAAAAGCAAAACGCACCAATTAAAATTGATTTTGGAACAGGCGTAAAATTTCTTTACTTCAAAGAAAGCCCTGAGTTGAAGCAGTTGACGTGGTTTCCATACATTCAATTTTCGGTGATTGGACTCATTGTAGTAATTGGATATCTCATGTTTTCTACCTTCCGTAAAGCGGAGCAAAATCAAGTTTGGGCTGGTATGGCAAAGGAAACTGCACACCAACTTGGAACTCCACTTTCATCAATGATGGCTTGGGTTGCTCATTTGGAGGCAAAAGGAGGCAATCAGATGATTGTAACAGAAATGACGAAGGATTTGGATCGCCTTGAAAAAATCACGGATCGTTTTTCAAAAATCGGTTCCGGGGCTAAACTTGTTGAGGCAGATCTTGTGGTTACAATAGGAAATAACTTGGAATACTTGCGTGCACGGCTTTCGGATAAAATTATCATTGATTTCAAAGTGAAAGAGGAGGGCCCAATTGTGATGATGCATAATCCATCGCTTATGGAATGGGTCGTAGAGAACATTTGTAAGAATGCTGTTGATGCGATGGGAGGGAAAGGTCAACTTACGATTGAACTTCAGCGTGTTCCTGAACGGGTGTATATTGACATCACCGACACCGGGAAAGGTCTAACTCCGAAACAATTTAAAACCATTTTCCAACCTGGATATTCCACAAAGAAAAGAGGCTGGGGACTAGGTCTTACACTCGTAAAACGCATCATTGAAGAATACCACAAAGGAAAAGTATTTGTCCTAAAATCAGAAATTGATAAGGGGACGACGATACGGATAAGTATTCCGTTGTAATTGAAGACAATATTCTTTTCATGGGAATCTTTAATGTCTCAGTTTTGGTATCTTGACGGATTGATAAGCTATTTTAATCGTTTCAAAAGGATTAGTTGAGTTCCCACCTCAACTTTCATATAGCGTTAACGAAAGTCATCGTGAAGATGCGGTTCGTGGAGGTGAAACCGAAATATAGAACAAAAGCACGCAGCGATAAGACTGAGTGTTCCGTAGGAAGAGCCTTATGAAAGTTGAAATGCAGTTTTTTAGCTTCGCTGCTACTACGTGGTGCTTACTTTTTTTCTGCTTCGGCAAAAAAAGTAAGAGAAGAATCCCTAACCAGATATTTAGCTGCTACCCAATCTTATCAAACCCTGTATAAGCCCTCAATACCTCAGGGATGATAACGCCATCAGCCGTTTGGTGATTTTCGAGTAAGGCAGCAACAATTCTTGGTAATGCAAGTGCTGAGCCATTCAAAGTGTGACACAATTGAGATTTTTTGTCTTCGTCTTTGAAACGCAATTTCAAACGATTGGACTGAAAGGTGT
>VGML01000196.1 GCA_016866415.1 Bacteroidota bacterium
CAACCGAATTATCTCCCTTTAAAATACACGAAGGGTATTTCCACGTCACAGCAGAGCCTGTTTCAACCTGCGTCCAAGAAATTTTTGCGTTTCGTTCACAAATTCCACGTTTTGTAACGAAATTGAAGACCCCGCCTTTTCCTTCTTTATCTCCTGGATACCAATTCTGAACAGTTGAATATTTTATTTCTGCATTTTCTAGAGCAATTAACTCAACAACAGCCGCATGCAATTGATTTTCATCGCGTTGTGGCGCTGTACAACCTTCCAAATAAGAAACATACGATCCTTCGTCTGCAACTACCAAGGTTCTTTCGAACTGACCAGTTCCTCCTGCATTTATTCGGAAATAAGTTGAAAGTTCCATTGGACACCGAACACCTTTTGGAATGTAGCAAAACGAACCATCAGTAAATACAGCGGAATTCAACGCTGCATAGAAATTATCAGTTGTAGGAACAACTGTTCCCATGTGTTTTTTTACTAATTCTGGATATTCTTGAACCGCATCAGAAAACGAACAAAAAATGATTCCCAACTCTTTCAGTTTTTCTTTAAACGAAGTGGCAACCGAAACGGAATCCATTACGAAATCGACAGCCACACCTGTAAGTCGCTGTTGTTCTTCCAATGAAATTCCCAACTTAGCCATCGTTTCTTTCATCTCCGGATCGACATCATCCCACGATTCATATTTTTTCGTTTGTTTTGGGGCTGCGTAATAGGTAATATCTTGAAATTGTGGTTTTGCGTATTGAACATGCGCCCATTCTGGTTCTGACATCAATTGCCAAATTGAAAACGCTTTCAAGCGATAATCCAAAAGCCATTCTGGTTCGTTTTTCTTCGAGGAAATCAATCGAATTATCTTTTCATTTAGTCCAACCGGAACTGTTTCAGTTTCAATATCCGTGACGAAACCAAATTTATATTCCTGAGACTCGAGGTCTTTTGCTAAATCGTCTTCCGTATAATTTGCCATGATTTTAACGATTTAGAGAATTAGACTGAAAACGATTCACCGCATCCACAGGTTCTATCAGCATTTGGATTTTTAAAAACGAAACCTTTACCATTCAATCCTCCTGAGAAATCGAGCGTTGTTCCTATCAGGTACAAATAACTCTTTTTATCAACAACCACTTTCATTCCATTATCTTCAAAAGCTTTATCGCTCTCTGTTTCTTGATTATCGAAAGTCAATTGATACATCAATCCGGAGCATCCTCCACCTTGAACTCCAACACGAATAAAGAAACCTTCTTTCCCTTCGTCTTCCATTAATCTGAGTGCTTGTTTTTTAGCCGTATCTGTAATTGTTATCACTTTCTTTTATTTAGATTAATTATAAATAACCTCTTATTTCCTGCAAAAATACCACATTTAAGGTATTGGAACAAATTTTAATGCTTAACAAGCGTTAAGAAATTTTGTTTTTTGCTAGATAAGATTGAAAAGGATACAAAATGAATGCTTTCATCCTACTTTCAAAACTTAATTTGAAAGTTACTGAATCTCAAATCTGGCATGTAATAATCAGTTGAGATAATTTGTGCGCCACTCTGCCATGCAGAATTGAATCGTGTGTAATCATTATTTCTTGATTCGATTGTCCCAGCGTCAGATCGCGTTCGAACAATGAATTTTTTGGTAAGTTCACGTATTTCATTTTCTCGACCAATTGGGTCATTTCTCAAAACAAAAGCCGTATGTTCTTCAGTTGAATTTCCGTAAACAAACATCGGATGCCAGTATGGATTTTGTCGATAAATTTGCTCGTTATTTCCTTCTAAAATGAAAATTATTTTACCCATACATTCAGATAAATTTGGCCAGTTCTCATTAAGTATGCGATTTTGAATTGATGAATAATTTCCTTTTAAGTTAGATGGTGAAAAGATAGTTGATTGGGATAAAACTGAAAATAGTTCTTGATCCAATTTTTGATATGCTAGTGAATCAAACGGAATTGCTTTTTTGAACCCTAATTTTCGTAGAAACTTTGATTCATCTCCTGGATTTGAGCCTTTTGCTTCGATGTTCACGAAAATAGGAGTATGATTCGGATGATTTTCACTCCATTTTTTTAGTTCAGTCAAAACATCCTTGAATGTCAAATAATTAGTTTCATAATCAACATCGGCGATGTGAAGGACTTTGAATCCAGGTTCTTTCATTCTTTTATCCTTGACTCGCTGGCGAATTCCTGGTACGAAAAGATTCAATTTTCTCTTTGAATACAACCCGCCTTTTGGATCATAGTTGATATCGATTTCAATTCCCCTTACACCGTATTTATCGAATTGTTCAGATAATAGAAGATGGCCGTAATCAAGTTGTATTGGATCATTGGAAGCGCCAAGTTGTTTTTTGAATCGAGAAAGAAATCTCAGCACTTTTAAATCTGGTTTCTTTTTATAGCTATTGTGGGATGCCAAAACACGTATTTCATTCAATCGAGTTGAATCGTGAAATTGTGAAACCCCTTGAAAAGATAACGAACAAAAAAGTAAAACGAAAAATCTAAACATCCAAGTCATTGAGGATTGTATCATCAACGAGATTCGGTAAAGTCACTTTTAAAAGTGGTTCCGCTTCCATGGCTCGTTTGATTGCAAAAATCGCGTTTTCATTTCGAGCCCAATTTCTTCGTGCAATTCCGTTATTTACGTCCCAATGCAACATCATTTTTAGATTTCGATCTGAATCTGCACTTCCATCTAACAACATCCCAAAACCTCCATTGATGACTTCACCCCAACCTACTCCACCGCCATTGTGTATCGAAATCCAAGTTGCACCACGAAAGCCATCTCCTATCACATTGTGGATTGCCATATCTGCGGTAAAACGTGAACCGTCGTAAATATTGGAAGTTTCTCGATATGGGGAATCTGTTCCCGAAACATCATGATGATCTCGTCCTAAAATAACAGGTCCAATCTCTCCTTTTGCAATGGCATTATTGAAAGCTTCCGCAATTCGCATTCGTCCCTCTGCATCAGCATAAAGAATTCGTGCTTGTGAACCTACGACCAATTTATTCTCTTGTGCGCCTTTGATCCATTGTATGTTGTCTGCCATTTGTTGCTGAATTTCGGATGGACTATTTTTCATCATTTCTTCCAAAACCTGACAAGCGATTTCATCCGTTTTTTGAAGATCTTCGGGTTTGCCTGAAGCACACACCCATCTAAAGGGCCCAAATCCAAAGTCAAAACACATTGGCCCCAAAATATCTTGAATGTAAGAAGGGTATTTGAATTCATTTCCATTGGTTCCTTTTACATCCGCTCCTGCTCGAGATGCTTCAAGAAGAAATGCATTCCCATAATCAAAGAAATAAGTTCCTTTTGCTGTATGTTTATTTACCGCTGCTGCGTGTCGTCTGAGACTATCTTGAACAAACCCATTGAATTTCTCAGGTTCATTTGCCATCATTTCATTGGCTTCTTCAAAAGTTAGACCTACCGGATAATAACCGCCTGCCCAAGGATTGTGAAGTGAAGTTTGATCAGATCCTAAATCGACATGAATATCTTGTTCGTGAAATTTTTCCCAAACATCAACTACATTTCCCAAATAAGCAATTGAAACGATTTCTTTTTGCTCCTTAGCAATTTTTACTCGTTGTGAAAGCGCATTTAAATCGGTAATTATTTCATCTACCCAGCTCTGCGAGTGACGTGTGTGAGCCGCTTTCGGATTAACCTCAGCCGTAACTGAAATTACTCCCGCAATGTTCCCTGCTTTCGGCTGAGCACCAGACATTCCGCCTAAACCGGCTGTAACAAAAAGCTTTCCTTTAATATCATCTCGATTTTTGGCAATTCGGCGGACAGCATTCAAAACTGTAATCGTAGTTCCATGCACGATACCTTGCGGGCCAATGTACATGTAGGAACCTGCTGTCATTTGACCATATTGTGTAACACCAAGCGCATTGAATCGCTCCCAATCATCTGGCTTTGAATAATTTGGAATCATCATTCCGTTCGTAACAACAACACGAGGCGCATTTTTATGTGAAGGAAATAAGCCCAGTGCATGTCCAGAATACATGACCAATGTTTGTTCATCCGTCATTTCAGACAAATATTTCATTGTTAAACGATACTGAATCCAATTTTGGAAAACAGCGCCGTTTCCTCCGTAGGTTATTAATTCATGGGGATGTTGAGCAACCGCATAATCCAAATTATTTTGAATCATCAACATGATGGCCTTTGCCTGCATTGATTTTCCCGGATATTCATCAATTGGCCGAGCATACATTTTGTAATATGGGCGATATCGATACATGTATATTCG
>VGML01000197.1 GCA_016866415.1 Bacteroidota bacterium
GGACAAGGTTTGGAACAAGGCTACTAAAGATACGACAGGATTGAAGAAATTTTTTGAAGAGAATCGTGACAAATACCTCTGGCCAAAACGATTGGACGCTGAAATATATGAATGTAATTCAGCGGAAAATGCAAATTTGGTTTACAAAATGATGAAGAAAAAAACGAATACTTCAAAAGAAATCATCGAGAAAGTCAATGCAACTTCAGAATTAAACTTAAAAGTTAAATTGAATAAGTTCGATCCTGAACAAACTTCTTATCTTCTAGGTAGAACATTTGTTGCAGGCAGAAACAAACCATATTCATTTGAAGGGAAACATTATGTAATAAAAGTAATTAACGAACTGCCAATTATGAGAAAGGAATTCAATGAAGCACGAGGAGCAGCTACATCAGATTACCAGAATTTTTTAGAAAAAACTTGGTTAGAAGAATTGAATAAAAAATATACAGTGAAAGTTAATTACGATGTTCTTTATAACCTCGATAAAAAATAAATAATGTTGAATAAAATCCTTTTTTCTGTTCTCTTTCTTCATTCAATTTGCTCTTTAGGACAGGGAAAAGTCATCAATAAAGTCGTTGCTCAAGTTGGTGACAATGTGATTTTACTTTCGGATTTGGAAGTTCAAAAATTACAAGTGTCTTCGGAAGGTAACGAAATGAATTTTCCTAAAGAATGTGCTATTTTGGAACAGCTGTTGATTGAAGAACTTCTTCTAAACCAAGCGATTCTTGATAGTTTAGTCGTTACTGATCAGAGTGTAGATGCGGAAATGGAAAATCGTTTGCGTATTATTGAATCAAAAATGGGTAGCCGTCAAAAATTAGAGGAATTTTACGGCAAATCAACGACAGAAATTAAAAATGAATTTCGCATTCAAATCAAGAATAAAATGCTTGCTCAAGAAATGGAGCAGAAGTTGACTCGGGATTTAACAGTTACACCCAAAGAAGTAGCAACGTTTTATGCCTCCATTCCAAAAGACAGCATTCCTTTTATCAATATGAAATTGGGGTTTCAACAAATTGTAAATTATCCAGAAATTACCAAATCAGATAAAAAACGTGCTTACGATGCATTAGTCGATATTCGCAACGAAATTATTAATAAAGGAAAGAGTTTCGAAACGATGGCTCGAATTCATTCAATGGATCCGGGAAGCGGCCCTTTAGGTGGTAAAATTGAAGCATCAAAAGGGATGATGGTACCTCAATTCGAATCAACCGTATTCGCACTAAAAGTTAATGAAGTTTCCGAAATTGTTGAAACGATGTATGGTTATCACATTATTAAATTGATCTCTCGAAAAGGGGATGATTACGTTTGTTTGCACATTCTCATTATGCCCGAATTCAGCCCAGAAGCGATTAATTTGTCAGCTATGAAGATGGATTCGTGTTATGCAATGCTAAAAGAGAATAAAATTACATGGGACGATGCCGTTCTTCGTTTTTCAAATGACGAACTTACAAAACAAAATCGAGGAGTAATTACAAATCCTATTACAGGTGAACCAACGTGGGATATGGAGGATTTAAATGAGGTTGATCAACAAATTTATGTTCTCACAGATGCAATGGAAAAAGGAGATGTTTCACGACCAAGCCTTTATGTTGATATCTACGAAAGAAAACAAGGGGTTCGTATTGTGCGTTTAATGGATCGTTATGAACAGCATGTAGCAAACTTAAATGATGATTACGCCTTGATAAAACGAGCAGCAGAAAATGATAAAAGACAAAAAACGATTACGAATTGGGTAAATGCGAAAATTAGCAACGCCTATATTCGAATTGATGACGATTATCGAAATTGTGAATTCAATTCGAAATGGATAAATACAAATAACTAAAACTATGTCTGATAAGGAAGCAATTGATCGTTTAGTAGTTCATTACAAAGAATTAAAAAATGAAATTCACAAGGTAATTATCGGCCAAGATGAGGTGGTTGATCAGGTGTTGATTTCTATTTTCTCCAGAGCACATTGTTTGTTAGTTGGAGTTCCAGGATTGGCTAAGACTTTATTGGTTAATACAATTGCTCAAACACTAGGATTGACTTTTAATCGCATTCAGTTTACACCAGATTTAATGCCATCAGATATTGTGGGTTCAGAAATTTTAGATGAAACAAAGAATTTTAAATTCATTAAAGGACCACTTTTTTCGAATGTTATTCTTGCTGATGAAATTAACCGAACACCTCCAAAGACACAATCTGCTTTGCTTGAGGCAATGCAAGAAAAAAGAGTTACCGCAGCGGGCACAACCTACGATTTACCAGCTCCTTTTTTCGTTTTAGCAACCCAAAATCCAATAGAGCAAGAAGGAACTTATCCTTTGCCTGAGGCTCAATTAGATCGGTTCATGTTTAATATTTGGGTGGATTATCCTTCTTATGTTGAAGAATTGGCAATCGTAAAAGCGACAACAACAGACACGCACATTGAATTGAACGAAATATTGAACGCTCAAGAAATCATTGAATATCAAAATTTAATTCGTCGCATCCCAGTTGCAGATAATGTGATGGAATATGCCGTTAAGTTAGTAGGTAAAACACGAATCAATTCGGATGAAGCTCCAAAAATAACGAAGGACTTCATCACTTGGGGCGCTGGACCCAGAGCATCACAGTATTTGATTGTTGGAGCAAAATGTCACGCTGCCATACGCGGAAAATACTCACCAGATATTGAGGATGTAAAAGCTGTTGCTAAAGCGATTTTGAGACACCGCCTCGTTAGAAATTACCGCGCAGAAGCAGAAGATTATTCCATGGATCGAATTATTGAAGAATTGTTGTAATTTTACAGTGTGAAGTTGAGAACTATTTCCATAATCTTGTTGCTCAGTGTATTCATTTTGAATACTCCAAAATCCTGGTGGCATGAGTGTGGACATAAAATTGAAACTTCAAATTCAAAAGAAAAAATCTTCATAGAAAAATCTGTTGATTGTCATTTTTGTGACCATAATTTAAGTGCATTTACAGTTCATAATTACGATTTTTTCAAAATTCAAAAGACCTTTGTTTCGTTCCATAAAAACATTCTTTTTGAAGATTTTTCACTTCTAGCATTTGATTCACAAACCCTTCGCGGACCACCTTCTCTAAAAATATAATTTTCTCATTCCATCTTGTTGTTATAGAGGGTGAAATGATTAACTCCTCATTCAAGAGGGAATTATAATTGTTATTGTAAGAAAAAATTCATAAAAGATAGTCAATGAAAACTTTTTTATATGGCTTCATGCTCCTTACGTTTGGAGCATATAGTCAAAAGAAAATGACTGGTGTCATAAAAAGCAAGGAAACAAATATTGGAATTGACGCTGCGCAAATTCAAATAATCGAAACGGGGGATCGCACTTATTCGAATCTAAAAGGCGAATTTGTTTTCGAGGGGAATTTTCCAGAAAACATTCAATTGAAAGTAGGTGCTGTTGGATTTCAAACTGAAATTTTAAATTTTTCCTTTTCGAATTCAAACACAATTGAATTTAAGTTAGTTGAAAAGCATGTTGATTTGGAAGAAATAACTGTTTCAACTGGTGCCAACGTTTTGCAAAATAAAGCCCCTTTTCATGTTGAAACAAGAAAACTGTCTGATTTGAATGGTGTCGCTACCATGAATTTAGGTGAGGCAATTGCCAAAATCCCTGGAGTTTATCAGTCGAGTTTAGGAAATGGAATATCTAAACCTGTAATTCGCGGTTTACAAGGAATGCGAGTTGTTACCTTGCTCAATGGACTGCGAATTGAAGGGCAACAGTGGGGCGGTGATCATGGAATGGGACTGTCAGAAATCGGAATTGGTTCTGTTGAAGTGATTAAAGGTCCTGCCTCTTTATTATACGGAGCTGATGCCTTAGGTGGAGTACTTTATTTTTCCGACGAACCCTATTCGGCGACAAACACACGTTCGTTTAGTTTTCAAAATCTCTATCAATCAAATACGCAAGGTGGTTCGGTTCGTTTTTTATACAAAGAATCTCGAAAGAAACTACGTTGGTTAATCGGTGGAAGTTATTCGAATCACGCCGATTTTCAATTACCAAGTGGAAAGTTTGCTGAAAACTCACGTTTCGATGAATCAGTTCTGAAATCTGCACTTTCATTCAATGGAAAAAACAGCGTTCATCACATTCGTTATGCGTTTAATGCCACCGTTACCGGAATTCCCGGACATACGCACGATAGTTTGGCCGTTTTTTCAGATTTTCAAGTAATAGAGCAAAAACGAAAATACGAGTTACCCGCACAATTTTTTCAAAATCACTTTTTATCA
>VGML01000198.1 GCA_016866415.1 Bacteroidota bacterium
GTGGTAAAGCAGAAATGACTTCCGAAAATCATCCCTCAGGAACAGATCGATGCGCCGAAGTTTTGAGTAGAAATAGTGGTTTCGATTTGGTTATCAATATCCAAGGGGACGAACCTCTTGTAGACGCTCGTCAATTGGATTCACTCATCGAAGTTTTTTCTGATTCCTCGGTGCAAATTGCAACATTGGCTACTGAGAATATTTCCGAGGAAGATCTTCACAACCCAAACCGGATTAAAGTAGTTCTTGATAATTCAAACAATGCCATTTATTTCAGTCGTAGTGCCATTCCGAATGCTCAAAATTTCTCTGGGAATTCATTTGAAGTTTATCCTTTTCTTCGCCACATCGGACTTTACGCTTATCGAAGTGAGGCATTAACACAGATTACAAAATTGGAACCTACAGCACTTGAAAAAATCGAATCTCTCGAGCAATTGCGTTGGATTTTCCACGAATATAAAATCAAAATCGTTAAAACGGGCATTGAAACGCCCAATATTGATGTTCCAGCCGATGTTGATAAGGTCCTAGCCTGTTTGTAAGTTACTTGCTCATTTCCCGAAACTTTTGTAATTTTGATTCAATGTTATCAATTGAGGAAATACTTAGCGAACTCTTGTTGAATCACTCGTGTGTGATTATCCCAAAATTTGGCGGGTTCGTTGCGAAACAAACTTCCGCAAAAATTGATTTAGAGCACAATTTGGTAATTCCTCCTTCCAAACATCTGCTATTCAATAAACATCTTATTGCCAATGACGGCCTTTTAGTAAATGAACTAGCAACAAAAAATAAGTTGTCCTTTCAGGATTCTGAAAGCCGTGTTTCAACATTTGTTGATGAAATTAATAATCAGTTGAAAGCATCGAAACATTATGAACTTCCTAAAATAGGTGTTTTTCATTTTGATACCGAAGGAAATATTACTTTCGTGCAAGATCGCTATTTCAACTTTTTATTGAATGCCTACGGCTTGAACTCTGTTCAATTTATTTCAAAACAACAAGTTGAAAAGACGGAAGTTGAAATTGAAAAAGAAACTCCTGTAATTCCTATCGCAGAAGGAAAAAGAAAACTTTGGAAATACGCAGCGGCAGCTTGTTTATTACCTTTGGCATTTTATTCCATTTGGATTCCAACAAGAGCCAACGTACTCGAATCGGGATTGATTTCTCACAAAGATTTTAATCCATTTTACAAGCAGGAGACTGGTAGTTACGAGAAAAAACCATTGGCGTTTTCAAAAGAAATTCTGTCTAAATCATTTGAGGAAAAAATAACCCTAGAACCTGATTCTTATTTTGCCGATTTTCAATTAGATTCCAATCACAAACTGAAAGTTCGAATGAATGAAAAAATGGAACTTGTTCAAAATGAAACTGAAAATAACAATCCAATTAATTCGGAAACAGCAATTGAAGTTCAAAATTCAAACGATTCAAAGAAATTTCAATATGTTTTGGGTAGTTTCGCGAATCCAACGAATGCATCAAATTTTTACAACAAATTAAAGAATGCAGGATTAGAGGTGAAGAAATCTTCGGCAGGGTCTTTGATACGAATTACTGTTGGTGCAACAAATGATTTGGACTCGCTTCAAGAAGAAATTTCAAAAGCCAATAATTTAGGATATCAAGGTTGGATTTTAAAAAATTAACACATGAACTTTAATCATAAAACATTCCTATTTCTGATTTCATTCAGTGCAGGAATTTCAGTTGCTCAAACGACAAATATCGAGGGGAGTAAGTATCAATTCACCAGAATTTATAATTACGATGCTTCTCCTGTTATAAGTCAAGGGAGAACGTCGACCTGTTGGAGTTTTTCTTGTTTGAGTTTCTTGGAGTCCGAATTAATGCGCATGGGAAAACCACCCATTAATTTATCCGAAATGTATATCGTCCGTAAGGCGTATGAATTGAAAGCCGAAAAGTACATTCGCATGGATGGAAAAATTGGCTTTGCTCAAGGTGGCGCTTTTCATGATATTCCCTTGGTTATAAAAAAGTTTGGCATTGTTCCAAATGAAATTTACACTGGTAATTACAACAGTGAGAAGGGTTACAACCACGATGCGATGTTTACGGAGTATGAAACTTTTATGAATGGCATTTTAGCAAAAATTACCAATCCAAACGGCGTTGACTTAAATTGGAAAAACGATTTCAATGGCTTGTTGGACAAAAACTTAGGGAAAGATGTTCAAGAATTTCAATGGGAAGGCAAGAAATATACTCCATCAAGCTATGCCACATCATTGGGATTGAATATGGACAATTATATTTCCATTACTTCATTTACAAATCACCCGATTTATCAAAAATGTCAATTGGAAATTCCAGACAATTGGGCTTGGGGTGAAAGCTACAATGTCTCGTTGGAGGATTTATTTTCAGTAACCGAGGAAGCTTTGAAAAATGGGTACACAGTTGCTTGGGGAGCAGATGTATCGGAAAAAGGATTTAGCTTTAAAAGCGGAATAGCCATTGTTCCTGAAAATTCAGGTCAAATCGAAGTGAAAGGTAAAGACAACAAAGGATTCAATGATGCGGGAGCAGATCGATATGGAAATCAGTTTACAATGCCCGGAAAAGAATTAATGATTACTCCTGAAATTCGTCAGTTGGGTTATGACAATAAAACAACCACCGACGATCACGGAATGCATATTGTTGGACTCTTCAAAGATCAAAACGGTACCAAGTATTTCTTAGTTAAAAACTCGTGGGGAACGAACAATTATCCAAAGGGATTTCTATATGTTTCTGAGCATTATTTCCGCTACAAAACAATCAATGTTTTCTTGCACAAGGATGCAATTAACAATGAATTAAAATCAAAACTTAACATTAATTAATTTGAAAATGAAAAGTATCTATTTATTTGTTGGAATTTCAATGTTAGCATTAACTTCCTGCAAAAAGAAATGGGATAACGACCAATCGGCCTTGGTAAACTTGAAAATCGAGAATGCGTTTGATGAAATGACGAACATTTCTGACCAAGCGATAACAGGAACGATGGTTTATTACAAATCGGGGGAAGTTGTTACAACAAAACCAGGTGAAAAACCAGTTTTACCAAAAACACCTTGTAATGTAATCATCACACTCGATACAACTTCAATTCCAAAGGTCTTAACAGTTGATTACGGAACCACGAATTGCGATTGCAACGATGGAAAAACAAGACGAGGGAAAATAATAACAACATTTACTGGGGCTTATTTGGCGCCTGGAACAGTAATTACGCATACAACGGACAACTATTATGTAAATGACATCGAAATTGATGGCTCAAAAACTGTCACCAATATGGGATTGAACAACAACGGACAACCTTATTTTAATGTGGAAATTGACGGACAAGCGACGCTCACTTCAGGAACTGTTGTGGATTATATTTCGTCTCGTGTTCGAACTTGGTCTTCGGGATATACCACTCCTTTGTATAGAATGGATGATGTTTATGATATTTCCGGGGCAGCAAATGCTGTATATTCAACAGGTGGAGGATATTCAGCAAATACAAGCTCGCCTATTCGAGTTCAAGTCGGCTGCTCTTTTCCAACACAAGGGATTCTTGAGATGACGCCTGTGAATAAACCAACTCGAACAATTAATTACGGCGACGGTAATTGTGATTCGCAATTTACTGTTACGGTAAATGGAAACACATACAATTTCAGTTGGTAATGTAGTTTCCGTTAAAACAATATTTCATAATCCCACCGAAGTTCTGTGGGATTTTTTTATCCATATTTCAGTACTTTTTTAATTTTACAGAAAACACAAAAATGAAAGTTGTTGGGGTTAATGGTTTTGGTCGAATTGGACGTTATTTCACAAGGCTGATTCTAGATGACAGTCAAGTGAATATTGCGCTTATCAATGATCCAGCCGATACCAAAACGCTTATGCATTTGCTGAAATATGATAGTGTTCACAAAACTTTTCCATTAGCTTTCGAAATAAATGGAGATCATGTGGTTTTTGAAAATGGCAAGCACATCTATTTCACCCATGAAAAAGAACCAAAATCAATTCCCTGGAAAAAACACAACGTAGAAATTGTAATTGAATCAAGTGGATTTTTTCTTACTCAAGATTTGGCGAAAGGACATTTAGAAGCAGGCGTTAAAAAGGTAATTATTTCAGCTCCATCAAGCGATGAAAAGGTTCCAATAATCACTTTGGGAGTTACGAATAATGATGTCATTCTGAAAAATACGATTATTTCAAATGCATCTTGTACAACCAATA
>VGML01000199.1 GCA_016866415.1 Bacteroidota bacterium
GAAATTGGGAAATCATTGGCACAAACTGTTGTATCGCTTCCTGCATTCACAGAAGGCAGAGGATTAACCGAAACTTGCAAGGTTGATCCTTGAGAAGTTCCACAGGCATTTCCGGCAGTAACGGAAATAAGACCATTTTGCCCTGCTGTTCCTGGTGTAACCACAATTGAGTTTGTCCCGGCACCAGAGGTGATTGTCCACCCTGTCGGAACAGTCCACGAATAAGTCGTTGCATTGGTCACAGCACTTACAGAATATGATTGGCTTGTTGATCCTACACAAAGTGTTGTACTTCCTGTAATTGTTCCTGGTGCCGATGGCGCTGCATCACCCACTGATACGGCTAATGTTGAGGCTGAAGAAGTTCCACATAAATCAGTTGCTGAAACGCTTATGTCTCCATTTTGACCAGTAGTTCCCGCTGTGACCGAAATGCTATTTGTTCCTGCACCAGCTGTGATTGTCCACCCTGTTGGAACTGTCCAAGTATAAGTTGTTGCATTAGGAACGGCTGTTATTGAATACGTTTGAGCCGTTGCTCCCGGACATTGCGCTGCTGAGCCTACAATGGCATCTGGTGTTGCAGGACTTGGCGGACTCCAGGTAAAGGTTGTTCCAGAAGCAGGAAAAGTGGCATTACTCAAACAAACTTTTGAATTGTTTGCCGTTCCTGGTGTTACACCTAACCAACCCGTTTCGCCACATGCCAATTTAATATTCTTAACGTTAGTTGGAAATATATTATTGGTTCCTTTTAGTCCAATTTCAGGATAGTTTGTATTCGCTACCCCCGAAATGTAGGGACCATAAACATAATTAATGACGTTTGTCACCGTATTGATTCGAATTTGAAAATTAATTCGCTCGCCGAAGGTTCCACTGCGTCTGACATCCGTCCATTGCGCAATAAACTCATCTCCAATAACTTCATAACGGATTTCAGGACTGCCCACATCCGAACTAGCCAAATCTCGTCCCACAGCGCTGAGAATTCCAATGGAAGCATTAATGGTACCAGATAATGGAGTATAATTTGCCGTACTAATATAATTTCCAAGACCAATATGTCCATCCGCATTAACTTTAAGACTGCTAACCTGGATACAATTATATCGAAAAGAGAGATTTATAGCAGTGGAATTGAATGCGTCAAATGTTCCTGATTGCAAAACGGTTCCACCCGTAATTGGCGTATACGTTCCTGTACTTGCAGAAAAGGTATAATTTTGAACTTGCGCACTAACAAATATTGTGATGAAAAGCACACATGCAAGGGTAATATATCTCATTTATTAAATGATTTATGATTGTTTAGGTTTCCAAATTTACAATTTTTAATTTGGATATAAAAGAGTTCTTTATTTTGTGTGTAATTTCACTTCTCATTTGATTTTTATGATTCATTGGAAAAACAACATTCGCCCGGAAGCACCATTTATCGCTTCTATTTTCAATTATTACCTTTCAGAAAATCTTGATGGCTATGCTGAATACGACGAACTTACATTAAAACTCGTGCAAGAAATGCCCGGGTATTTGGGGTATGAAAGCATGAAGCACGAAGGTCGCGGAACGTTTATAAGTTATTGGAAGGACCAAGAATCAATTAAAGAATGGGCAATGCATCCCATTCATCAAAAAGCCAAGGAATTGGGAATCCAAAAATGGTATCGGTATTACCATAGCATGATTGCAGAAGTGAATCGGTTTCACATTCATGATTTATCTGTTTAATAAACCAACCTTTTGTCTTTTTTTTGCATCAATATACTAAAATTAATTTGCAATTAATTGACTGAGGAAGAGTTGATAAACGCTTGTATCGAAGGAAACCAACGAGCGTGTAAGGAATTGTATGAACAGAACAAAGGCTGGCTATATGCCATTTGTTTGCGTTATCACAAAAATGGGATAGACGCACAAGACAGTCTGCAAGAAAGTTTTATTACCATTTATCGCAATCTTCATTCATTTAAGGCACAAGGAAGTTTCAAAGGTTGGATGCGCAAAGTGACGGTTCGTTGTATTTTATCCCGTTTTCGAAAGAAAAATAAACTCGCTGAAAACAACTTTGAATCTCAAACCGAACCTATTGATATTTCACTTCTCAATACATTGGATAAAGAGGAGTTAACTTTTCTTATCGAACGTTTGCCTACTGGAAGAAAGCAAATTTTTGTGGCTCATGCCATTGATGGTTTTTCGCATAAGGAAATTGCTGAAATGCTCTCTATTTCCGAAGGAACTTCAAAATCGCAATTCTTTCATGCGCGAAGAGAGTTGAGAGAAGCATTGGAAAAGGAAATTGTAATCGCTAAAAACATGGAACATGAATAAAGATACTCTAAATGCTAAAGACGATTGGGAGGGCGCATTGGCCTCTCGCTATGAAGATGATATTCAGTTGCCACCAGCTGAAAACTGGAAGGGTGTAGAACAAGAATTATTTCCTGCCAAAAAAAGGAGATTTACCATACTTTGGATTGCTGCTTCTTTTATTCTATTGGGCGGATTGGGAATTATGTACTTTCTAAAATCTACTAATTCTAAAGATGAAATAAAAGCAAAAATTGAATCTCAAAACAAAGAAATAAGACCAAAATCTTCGGACAAAAAATCAACTAACAAACCCCAACAAAAGTTAGTTTTGACTGAAAAATATGAGGAATCAAAAATAAAAAATCGAGAAACTAACGTCAGCAATGAACTCAATCAGTCAGTATCAAATCAGACGAAAAATAGTGAACCTGCTTCCACGGAAAATAGAACCTCCAATTCAAAAAACAAATCAGGTAAATCCACCAAAAGCACTAGAAATCTTAGCAAAAAGCAAAATCAAACCACCAATTCATCAGAAAACCCAATTTTAACTACAGAAATCGGCAACAATAAAAATGAAGAATCCATAATCAATGTAAATAGCGATACTGAAACGATATTGAATAGCAATAATTCTTCAGAGAATTCTTCTAAAAATGCTAGAATTAAAGATTCGAACATTCGTTTAAAATTGCTTCCAGTTCAATTAATTTCAACTGTTCAATCTTCTCCAATTCAAGAGGTAGCGAAGAAAGATAAAACGGATTTTAAACCCTACTTTTCGCTACAAGTAACCCCATTAATTGGAAGAAATATCCGAATTATTTCAGGCACATTTAATAGTGATAACGCGAATTCAAACGCCCTTGGCGATCGTCGTGCTTCGTTGCCAAAATATGGATTTCAAACCAATCTCAATTACCATTTCAATAAGCGATTATCCCTCAATGCTGGTTTTCAGTTAGCGGGGGGAGATTTTCAATCGCGCTGGTTTTTCAAGTATTTACAAATTGATCCTACCACCAATGATATTCGATTAAAAACCACTTCGGGTGAGGCAAGTACCACAGACCCTACATTACTACAGAGTATTACCAACGGGACTTCAGGAATTTACAAATTGAGAATCAATCATGCTTTTTCCTTGTATTCCATTCCTGTTGGAATCACCTATCGCTTTACAGATGAACGATTTTCACCTTATTTTAGAACAGGGTTAAACATGGAGTTCTTTGGTAGGCGATCAATTTCTCTTGATGTGTTGGAAAATGGAGTTGTAAGGAATATCGAACTCAATTTGAACCGACCAAACAACCGTTTAAATCTGCAAGCAATGGTTGCCCTTGGACTTGAAACAAGCATCAAAAAGAACTGGAGTCTATTTACTGAGGCTGGTTATTACGTTCCACTCAATCAATTTGTAAATTCAAATGGATATTCGGTAAGGATAGCTGGATCAAGTATTTTGGGAGGAGTAAGGTATGAATTTATAAAATAAAAATCAGTCTAGCCAACCTTTTTCTTAAAATAGTCCTCTAACAATCAAAACACTAAAAATTTAAATCATGAAAAAAATCTTTTATTTCGTATTTACGGCAAGTACTTTGTTCAATCTTGCTTCTTGTAATAAGTTTAACGAAGAAACACAATCCGATTCGGAAGATGTATTAAAAATGGAGATGGATGAAAATGATTTCTTAAAAGAAGAGGAAATTGCTTCCAATCCTTGCTCCTTTGATTACGCTTCTCTTTTGGCTCCATGCGCAGTGGTTACAGAATCTTCCAATACGTTTCCAAAAACGGTTACGATTGATTATGGAACGGGATGCGTTGGCCAGAATGGACGTACAAAAAAAGGGAAAATCATCATAAATGTTTCGGGCGATATGCGAGTTGCAGGAAATACGAGATCGCTAACTTTTGAAAATTTCTATATAAATGACGT
>VGML01000200.1 GCA_016866415.1 Bacteroidota bacterium
GGTTTTCTCGCCCTATCAAACGAAGGTAATCACTGTAAACTGAGCAATTCGACTTTTGAAAATAAAATATTTCTAAAGCTAAATCTTGAAATTCAGATTCGTTTTTGACATTTAAGATATTTGATTCAAAAAACACGAAGCGAATTTAACAACAATCTGAAAAATGTGGTGAAAAACCTTTAATTCAAAAGGGATTTTCGAAAAAGTTTGAAAAGAAATAAAGAAATGACAAAAAGCGAAAAAAGTACTGTACTAATCGTCCAAATTCGTTTGCTAAAATCAGATTCCTCTTCTGATTCTAAATTTAATTTCAAATCGCGAACATTCGTTGTCAATTCAAACGTTGACCAATAAATAGGATGTGCCAAAGAACCTTTATGCGACTTGAGGTAATCTAATTTGGCCTTATGTAACGCATCTTCTACCGTGATTCCCTGCTTAATATATCTATAGAACTTTTTAAATATCCATGCCGAACTTTGGTCAACTGTTTCATAAGGTGAGGCAATAACTGCTTTGGCTCCTCGAGAAATGAGGTTATTTTGGAGGTCCCGGTCGGGGTAGAACATATTTCTTTTATATGCTGCGAAACAAAAATTCAGAACTAATAAATCCAATTTAATGTCTGTATTTGATTTTATGACTTTTTTAAATTGTTTAGATTGTGATTCGTTGGTATAAGATTGTTTATCCTTTTCCAGCTTCAATTTTCCATGACCGATAATATGAGCAATACCAGGTTCGAATAAATTGACTTTCTCTATATTTATTAACTCCTTTTGACCAAACTGAAGAAAAATATCTTTCGAAAAAAGTAAATCCCGTTGTTTATCAGAATTAATGAGATAGGGAACTATTTCATTCGCAATTTCTGACTGATTTGATTTCCCTTTGGCAAAAAAATCAATTGGGTTATATATTTTAACTACATTAATTTTTCGTTTGAAATAATTTAAATTGTCGAAGGAATCACCTATGGTATCCAGAATCATCATGTCAAAATTCTCTTTAACATCAATTGCCACATAGAGCTTTTTAATTTTTTTTTTTCGAACTATTTTACTGAATGGCGAGCTTAAAAAATTCTTGTAAGCAGTTTTTTTAAAGGAAGATAAATCCGTTATTTTCATTTCATCCAAATTGAATTCAGGCCACCTTTGAAATGTATCAATTTTAATGTTGTTTTTGGTAACTAAAATGAATTTTTGCTTTTCCATTGCCGCAAAAATTTGTACTAACAACGCCGAATTCTCCTCTAATTTTTTTTGAACTAGTTTAATATCTAGATAATTTAAAATTGATTGTTTGATGAACTTTTTATCTTCTTGTTTGAAGAATTTCTTATTCTGTAGTTTCTCTAAAGATTTACTATAATGGATATAGTTATTTAAAGCTTCATATCGCAGATTGTCAGACAAATTGGATGATTCCATTCCAAGTTTATCAAGCCAAATTTTAATCAAGGAAAGCATTGTTGGTGGAGACTGACCGTATGAGTCTAAATAATTCTTGTTTTTAGAAATGAGATACCAGTACCAATCACTGCGCAAGGAATTATAAATTCTCATAACAGAATAAATTCTCGAGTCAATTGATTTCTTCGAAATAATATTTTGGGTAAACGTTTGCAGAATGTTCAGTAATTGGATATTCTCTGCATTTAATTCGTGAATTGGATGATTTTCAATTCGCTTTATAATAGGCCATAAAATTTCATCTCCATCTTTCTGCCTATTTGTGCAATAAAATACCAAAGCAATCAAACTCTTTATACCATTCGAAAAATTGCTGTCATTTTTTGACAAAGAACTTAAAGCTAAATAATACTCCTTGATAGCCTTATTTGATTCACTCAATTGAAAATTATAATTTTTGAAATCTGATTTTTTATTTCTAATAGTGTAACCAACGAGATCCATTATTCGGTTACCTTTTGATCTATAGATAATTGCTTTTTCTTGTTTAAAATGAGGGACTTGATTTATACAACTCAACGCTGTGTCTTGATAATTTAAAATAAGTGGCAATCTATGTTTGTAATCAAATTCAGAATTGGCATAAAATTTACCATTTACATTTCGATATAAAAAAACGGTACCATAGATTTGATAAATAAAGTAAAAAGGAACACTTTTTCTAGCGGTCCAATTTTGTTTCAATAATTCAATGGATTTATCCGAATAATAAACTGCAGAATCACCTAGTATGTGATAATGAAAATAAGCCGCCTTTTGAGCAAAATAGTAAGCTTTATATATTTCAGATCTCTTTTTTTTTATTTCATATGCTTGTTTAGAAGTCCGATTGTATTCGAATAAATTCTCCGTCCAAAAATGAATTTTGGATTTTGTAGTTAAAATTTGGTATCGCTGATTTTCGTTGAGTTTTTTCGTTAGAAGATGATCCGATAACTGAAGTGCCTTATTCAGTTTACCCTTGTTAACATGGTTCTTTAATTCATCATTTAATCTCTTAAACTGACGCTCACCGAGTGACCACGATGTGAAAGTTGTAAGAATTGAAAGATAAATGATAAGGCTACGAATGGACATTTTAAATTTCACAAAAGAAGAAGTTCAAACTGAAATATAGTTGCAGTATTAAAATTTAAAATACATAACAAGTATTGAAAAGAATAATTTAGTAATCACAATTCATAGACAAGAAACTTAATTAAACAGTTCCATGGGTGAAATGAGCAAAAAATCTTCGATGGGAATTCCATCTCCCCCGATCAAAAGTGACTTTTCTGGTTTATACATTTTTTTGAACACGGACATTCCTTTTGTATTTGAAACTTTACCACTTTTTACTTCCAACGAAATTATTCGATTGTCTTTCTCCAATACAAAATCAACCTCATCATTTCCATCCCTCCAATAATATAAACGCATGTTATCCATGTAGCAAGCATTAATTAAATGAGCTCCTATGGCAGATTGAACAAGCCTTCCCCAAATTTTTGGCTGGATGCGAATCTCTTCAAATGTCAAGCCTTGTTGTGCGCTCCACAATGCGGTATTGTGAACTTGAAATTTCGGTTTTGAGGCACGTTTTCGAATGGTTGTTCCTGAGTATTTCTCCAACCCAGACAAAAGACCAGAATCAGAAAGTAAAATCAAATAATGACTTAGTGTTGTTGTATTGCCTGCATCTTGCAATTCGCCAAGCAATTTATTAAAAGCCAAAATTTGTCCGGAATAAAGACATCCCAGCTCAAACAAACGTCTGAGCAACGCTGGTTTATCGATACGCGTCAACATCAAGATATCCTTTGAAATTGTGGTCTCTATCAATGAATTTCTGACATAATTTTTCCAGCGAGTCTCATCTTCCACTAATAAAGCGGCTCCTGGATAAGCGCCAAAGTAAATGTATTGTTCAACGGAAAAATTGAAGGCTTCTTTCATTTCAGAAAAATTCCAATGGGTCATCGGAAAAACCTCAAACCTTCCAGCCAAGGATTCGGTCAACCCATTTTGAATTAATAAACGAGAGGATCCAAGCAAAACCAATTTAATATTTAACCCTTTTCTTGTGTCTTCATCCCACATTTTTTTTACCACTTCACTCCAGTTTGAAATTTTTTGGATTTCATCTATTACCAGTAAAAATTCGGGCTGATCTTGTTGCCTCATTTGTAAACGAACCGATTCCCACAATTGCTCAATCCAAATGCTCTGGGATTCAATGACATTATCGGCTGATGCAAAAATATGTTTGATCTCAATTTTATCCAAAATGTTTAATACAAGTGTTGTTTTTCCAACTTGACGAGGCCCTAAAATGACTTGTATCAACTTTCTTGGCTCTTTTAACCGGTTTTTAAGCAGTTTTTCTTGACTCCTAATTATCATATATTGAGCATTTTAAGGCAAATATAACATTTTTACTCAATATAAAATAGTATTTTACTCAATATATAGAGTTATTTTACTCAATATGTAAATAAATTACATTGCTTAAGAATTGAAAGTTCGCATGATAATTCTCAAATATTCAAAATAAAAAAAACCTCCGATCAACTTGCGCCAATCGGAGGGATTCTAACCTACTACTAAACTTAAACTATTGCAGCACTATTTTTCTTACTGTAACGGTGTTGTTCTGCGCATCAAGTAGATGAACAAAATACAACCCATCTCCTGACCAAGTACTCAAATCAACATAAAATTGCGCTTGATTGATAGCACTTTCAAACACCTGTTGACCAGCATTGTTTGTGATTTTGATGCTATATCCTGCCATTGCTATG
>VGML01000201.1 GCA_016866415.1 Bacteroidota bacterium
GATGCAAGACCTTGGTCTACAGTTGATTTTAAGTGAATGATCATATTTCTCCTTTGATGAGGTGGACAAAATTAACAATTCCGACGGCATTTTGGTTCTCATCAATCACCGGTAAATACATAATTGGGAATGGACACTTCTTAATCAACTGCAACATTTCATAAACCGTTGAATGAGATTTGATTGAAATTGGATTTTTATTTATCAAATCAGTTGGCTGAATATCAGCTGGTTCATCAATTTTTTTGAGTAAAGCTTTACGAATGTCAGCACTCGAAACCAAGCCTACCAATCGATTATTAATTTCCGTAACAAGGCTAAATCCGAAATTACCTCGTTCCACTTCTTCTAAAATTGATTTTGTCGTGGCAGTGCTTACATTCACATTTGGACATTCAGATAATGGAATCATAAAATCTTCGATACGATAATGCGATTCGATTTCACGCTTCGTTAAATTCATTAGGGCGTTACCGATACTTGGTCCGTTGAACAAATAAGATCCTGATACCGATGAACTTACTCCCATATTTCGAAGAATAAAAGATACTTCACCGTTTACACCACCATCGACATGTATTGATTTGGAAGGATATTTTTTTCGAAATTGACGAATCTTTGAAAAATTCAATTTATCGAAAACGCCACCGCTTTGTCCTGGTATCGTTGCCATAATCAAAATAAAATCAAAATCAGCATGTAGATCAAAGACATCAACTGAAGTCGGTGTAGTGATAGCTAATCCTTTCTTTCCTTTAATTTCAGAAGGCAGCTTCAAAGGCATTTTCAGTTCCTCGTATTGAAAAGTCACATATTCGACTGGATTTTCAATCAATAAATCGTAATATTTTTCGGGATTTTCAGTGATGATGTGTAAATCAATAGACAACGAGCACCATTCTCGAATACGCTTAATGTCTTCAAAAACGGTCAAATCGTCATTACAATCAACGTGCAATAAATCGACTTGGTGAGCAACAAGATCTTCAATAACTTCTTTTAGAGGTCTTTTTTTGTCGCTGTAAATGGATGCCGAAATTTTCATCTTGACAAATGTAACAATTGACAACGGAGTAAAGAATAGTTTCTGAAAATGATTTTATTGCTTTGAACCAATTAAAATTCCTTCAGTAAGAACTCGCGCAAATGTAAATGCTGAACACCTTGGATATTTTTCGGAGCAAATTCATCCATCGAAACCACATATTTTGGATAGTTATCACGGATTTCCAACAGATTTCCGAACTCGCGATCAATTACATCTTGGCTAGATAATAAATAGCAAACCTGAACATACATTTTAGATCCGTTTTTCGATGCAACAAAATCTACTTCCTTCGAGGATAGCTTACCAATTTGAACCTCATAATCATTGACTTGCAAATAACTAAAGACCACATTGTCAATTGTTTTTGAAATATCAAATTGATCGAAACCCCAAACAGCATTCATTAAACCCCAATCTTCAAAATAAAATTTCTCGCTTATTTCAAATGTTCGTTTTCCTTTCAAATCGTAGCGTTTTACGCGATTTATCAAAAAAGCTTTACACAAGCAATCGATGTAATTCAAAACCAATTGCGGCGACATATCAATACGCTGTGACTTGAGGTAATCACTTATTTTTTTTGCTGAAATCAAACTCCCAGTCTGCTGAGCTAAGTAGAAAATTAAATTTTCCAAGTAATTGACATTACGAATTTGATTCCGCTGAACAATATCCTTCAAAACGATAGTCGATCTAATGTTCCTTAAATATTCCTCAATGAGCATTGAGTTCGAGCCTAAATTTTTGATGAAGGGCAATCCACCCCAAAGAATGTAATTTCGAATTGCTTCATTCGAATCTTCGAGTCGATTAAAATTCAAAAACTCACCATAGGTCAATGGTGAAATATTGATCTCCACGTAACGTCCACTCAACAAGGTTGCTAATTCCCCAGATAGAATAGTAGCATTGCTTCCCGTGCAGTAAATATCAAAATCAGGAAAAAGAGCAAAATGTCGAATCGCTATTTGAAAATCTTCAATCTCTTGTATTTCATCGATGAACAAATAATTTTTGTCCTCAATGGATCGTTTAGATTCGACATATTCGACCAATTTTTCAGCATCTGTAAGGTTTTTAAATTCGAAGTTTTCCTTGTTAATGTAAATGATGTTAGCAGAAAAATTTTCCTCAATATAATCCATTAGTTGGAATAGAATAAAACTTTTCCCAACTCGGCGTTGACCGACAATCACTTTAATTAGATTCGTATTTATGAATCCTCTTATTTTCTGAATATAATACTTGCGTGGTGTGTATTGCATTTTTAATATTGGTCAAATTTACAATTTATACCTTAAATATAAATATATTATTTATATAATTTACGATATAAATGAAATTATAATAATGAAATAAACATTTTTAATGTATATAGTATTTTTAATTCGTTTAATTATTCTTGAGTTATTCTTTCTAATTTTATCGAGTTATGATTAAAAAATCAATTTTAGTTGTTTTTCTATTCACCTTATTAAGTTTTATGGGAGATAATTTATCGCGTATTTATTCTGGGCGAAACAAATTCAGTTCAGACATTCTTTATTCTTTCGACGGAAAACATCTATACAAAGGTAGAAACGCATTTTCATCGGACATTTTATATACGTGGGATGGAAAGTTCATTTACAAAGGAAGAAATATGTTCAGCTCTGATATTTTGTGCTCCTATGACGGGAAACATTTGTACAAAGGAAGAAACCAATTTTCGAGCGATATTCTTTACACTTTCGACGGAAAACATATTTACAAAGGGCGAAATATGTTTAGCAGCGATATCATTTACACTTTCGACGGCGAACACATATACAAAGGAAGAAATACTTTTTCAAGCGATATTATATACACTGTTGAAGGTAGTGTTCCGTTTCCACTTTTTATGACTTTTTTGTAGATGATGCCTTTTTTCTCCGAAGATTTCTTGCACTTTTTCATTGAGTTAGCACCAAACAACCACAAAGATTGGTTTGACTTGAACCGCAAGCGCTATGAGGAAAATATTAAAAAACCATTTTATGCCTTTACGCAACATCTGATTGACAAAATCGCTCAAAGTGATTCAGCATTTAAAGATTTACAAGCAAAAGACTGTGTTTTTAGAATCAACCGTGATATTCGTTTTTCGAAAGACAAATCACCGTATAAATTGCAATATTCGGCTGTCATTGCTCCGAATGGAAAGAAAAGTCAGGCTGTTAATGGTGTGTATTTTGAGTTTGGTCCGGAGCACGTTCGTGTTTACGGAGGAATTTACGAAATAGAAAAGGATGATTTGGAGTTGATACGAGAAGGAATCGCCAATAACCTTGATGAATTTCAAAAAATCTATAATTCCAATCAATTTAAATCCCATTTCGGAAGTATTTTGGGTGAGAAGAATAAAGTTTTGCCATCGTATTTGAAGGAAGCTGCTTCCAAAGAACCTCTTATTTACAACAAGCAATGGTACTTCTTTCAGGAATTTCCAGCTGAAACTATATTCGATCCCAATCTTGATCAACTCGTTTTGGACTGCTTTGCGGCCGGACGACCAATCGAACAATTTTTTAATCAATTCATAAAACGCGTATGAACAAAGTAATTTTTCCCCTTTTCATTTTCCTTTCAACCGTAATTTTCGCTCAGAAAAAAGAGTTGACGTTGAAAGAATCGGTTTTAAAGCAGAGAGCACTTTCTCCCGATCGAATTAATAATTTTCTTTGGATTCCTAATGCCTATGATTATTCCTATTGCTCTGCAGACTGGAAAACGCTTTTGAAGTCCTCAGTTTCTAGTGAAAAAGAATTGGAACTTGTCAAAATTGATGACATCAATGTAAGTCTAAAAACCACTTATGGGAATTTCTTTGGAATGTCATGGTTGTCAGCAAATGAGATTCTTTTGAATGATGGTCAGACAATTTCTAAGTGGAATATTTCCTCCAAAACTGGACAAATTTTAAAAACCTCTCCTGAAAAATCAGAGAATCACTCGTACCATTCAAAATCAAATAAATTCGCATACACGATTGAAAATAATTTGTTTGTTGACGGAAAAGCCGTTACTAAAAACAAGGATAAGAACATCGTTTCAGGTCAATCAATTGCTCGTAACGAATTTGGTATTTCTGGAGGGATATTTTGGTCGAATAGCGGAAATTACTTGGCGTTTTATCAGAAAAATGAAACGAACGTTCACAACTACCCATTATTAAACATCAATGCA
>VGML01000202.1 GCA_016866415.1 Bacteroidota bacterium
CACTAGAATAATAGTAGAATCAACTTTTGTAACTTCAGTTATTTTTGAATCAATTCCTGTTGGTAAGTATCCTTGGGTTTGGTTTGAAATAATATCGTAAACCAACACTCCACCAATTTGATCATCCAAACAAACTAAATGAGTAGAATCCATCATAACGAAATCTGTGAATGCATTCACACCCATAGGAAGGTTGGTAACAGATTCAGGATGAACCAAATCAAAATATCCACTTTCTTTAATAAAATGGGAAGCTTTTTGATGATAGTAATTATCCACTCCCGCCTCTTGAAGCGATTTAGCCGCTATAAAAGATAACGTTGCCAAAACAAAAGAAAAGAAGTATTGCTTTTTCAAATTCTGTATTCTATTCAAAATTAAACAATTTCGACGAATGATTATAATCAATCTAAAAAATAATTAAAAACTAAGCGTTTAAAATTCCTCTTGAGATTACAATTTTCTGCACCTCTGAAGTTCCTTCGTATATCTGGGTAATTTTCGCATCACGCATCAAACGTTCAACGTGGTACTCTTTTACAAACCCATAACCTCCGTGAATCTGGACCGCTTCAACAGTTTGTTCCATTGCAACTTTAGACGCATATAATTTCGCCATTGCGCTCGATTGATCATAATTCCTTCCTGCATCTTTATCAATAGCAGACCTGTAAACTAACAATCTCGCTGCTTCAACCTCAGTTGCCATATCGGCCAATTTAAATGCAATGGCTTGATGTTTATATATTTCTTTACCAAATGCTTTTCGTTGTTTCGAATATTCAGTTGACAATTCCAAAGCTCCTGCTGCAATTCCTAATGCTTGAGCAGCAATTCCAATTCGTCCTCCACTTAATACTTTCATTGCAAATTTAAACCCAAAACCATCTTCACCAATTCGATTCGCTTTTGGAACTTTAACGTCATTGAAAAGAAGCGTGTGTGTATCGCTTCCACGAATACCCATCTTATCTTCTTTCGCTCCAACGACAAAACCTTCCATTCCTCGCTCAACAATCAATGCATTGATTCCTTTATGTCCAAGTGAAGCATCGGTTTGAGCAATCACCAAATACGTTGAAGCTGAAGAACCATTTGTTATCCAGTTCTTTGTTCCATTCAACAGGTAATAATCACCCATATCGATTGCTGTCGTTCTTTGAGATGTCGCATCCGAACCAGCTTCGGGCTCAGACAAACAAAAAGCACCAATTTTCTCACCTGTAGCAAGTGGAAGTAGGTATTTTTGCTTTTGCTCTTCTGTACCAAATTTCTCCAATCCCCAGCAAACCAATGAATTATTAACAGACATACAAACGGAAGTTGACGCATCCACCTTGGAAATTTCCTCCATTGCCAAAACATACGAAAGTGTGTCCATTCCAGAACCACCATATTTCGGATCAACCATCATTCCCATAAAACCCAATTCAGCAAGTTGCTTGATTTGTTCCGATGGAAATTCTTGTTTATTATCACGATCTATTACGCCTGGCTTAAGCACATTTTGAGCAAAATCTCTCGCCGCTTCCTTAACAGCTAAGTGTTCTTCAGTCAATTCAAAATTCATGGTTTACTTATTAAATTTTTACTTTTACAAAAATAATCGAATTCCGCTATGATTGTTCATAATCGAAAGGATAAACTTGAAATAATTGGTTTGATGTCTGGGACTTCTTTAGATGGTCTAGACATTGCGCACACATCATTCGACTTTAAAGGAAATCAGGTTGCGTTCGAACTATTAAATTGTGAAACAACACCTTACGATTCGGAAATATTAACAGAAATCAATAAATACAATTCACTTTCAGTTCCGGAAATGCTAATTCTTGACAAAAAAATTGGCAATTTTTTTGCTGAAAAAGTCAGTGAATTTATTAAAAAAAATAAGCTCAACAAGAATCAAATTGATGCAATAGCTTGTCACGGACAGACCATTTTTCATCAGCCAAATTATGGTTTCACTTATCAAATCGGCTGTGGATCAACATTGGCATATCACACAGGAATAAAAGTGATTAACGATTTTCGAACCCGAGATGTCATTGCCGGCGGACAAGGAGCACCTCTTGTTCCAATTGGTGATTTTAACTTATTTTCCAATCAAGCTCAATCCTTTTTAAACATCGGTGGCTTCACAAATATTAGTTTCAAAAAAGAAAATAAAATAATTGCATTCGACATCTGTCCAGGAAATTTACCCCTTAATTTACTCGCTAACAAACTTGGATTTGCTTTTGATAAAAATGGAGATATTGCGAAAACAGGAACAATAATTCCTGAAATATTGCAAACATTAAATTCTATTGAATTCTATCAAATGAATCCCCCTAAATCTTTAGGCACTGAATGGCTTGAAGGTGAATTTTATAAGTTCTTAGTTGGGAAATATGAACCAAAAGATTTGTTGAGAACCATTGTCGAGCACATTGCATTTCAAATTTCTACTATTTTGAATAAAGAGAAAATAGTTTCTGTTTTTATAACGGGTGGTGGAGCCAAAAACAACTTTTTAATTGACCGAATTAAAATGCATTTCGAAGGGCAAGTTATGATTCCAGAAATGAAAATAATTGATTTTAAAGAAGCGCTTGTTTTTGCATATCTCGGCGCACTTTACTTGCGAAATGAATCAACAACATTAATAAGCGTAACTGGAGCTGAACGTCATGTTTGTTCTGGTGTTTTGCATATTCCAGGTTTTTAAATCCAACCAATCGCGATTTTTTTACGACCTTTGCATCGTTTTTTGAAAACAAATTTACGATGAAAGCACTTCTTGAAAAGTTTGAAAATAAACGACCTGAAATCGTTTTTGAGTGGAAAGATCCTGAAACTGAGGCAGAAGGATGGGTTGTAATCAATTCGCTACGAGGCGGTGCAGCTGGTGGCGGAACGAGAATGAGAAAAAATCTCGACAAACGAGAAGTTGAATCACTTGCCAAAACAATGGAAGTAAAATTCACTGTTGCTGGACCTCCAATCGGCGGCGCGAAATCTGGAATTAATTTTGACCCGAAAGACCCGAGAAAAGAAGGAGTACTGAGACGTTGGTTTGCAGCCGTATCTCCTCTATTGAAGCATTATTATGGAACAGGTGGTGATTTAAATGTGGACGAGATTCATGAAGTTATTCCAATTACAGAAGAATGTGGTGTTTGGCACCCGCAAGAAGGTGTCTTCAACGGTCATTTTCAACCAAAAGAATCTCAAAAAATCAATCGTATCGGTCAATTGAGACAAGGAGTTTTGAAAGTAATTGAAGATAAAAACTATTCTCCATCGGTAGACAAAAAACTTGTTATTGCTGATATGATTACTGGTTTTGGTGTAGCAGAGTCCATTCGCCATTATTATTCAATCTGGGGTGGTGAACTTAAGGGTAAAAAAGTAATTATTCAAGGTTGGGGTAATGTTGGTTCGGCAGCAGCTTATTATCTTGCACAAAACGGAGCTAAAATCGTTGGAATAATTGATCGTGTTGGAGGAATCATTTCGGAAAACGGACTTTCCTTTGAGGAAGTCAAATCACTTTTCTTAAACAAAAACGGAAACGAACTTGTTGTTCCAAATATGTTATCGTACGATCAAGTTAATGCTCGAATTTGGGATTTAAAAGCCGATGTTTTTACACCATGTGCTGGAAGCAGAATGATTTCCGAAGACCAATTAAATCGTATGCTTAATGCAGGTGTTTCGGTCATTTCCTCTGGAGCAAATGTTCCTTTTGCAGATCCTGAAATATTCTTTGGATCAATCGCTGAAAAAGCGGACGCATCACTTTCATTAATTCCAGATTTTATCGCTAATTGCGGAATGGCACGCGTTTTTGCCTATTTGATGAGTAACGACCTAAATAAATTGGAAGATTCAGCAATTTTTGAAGATACGAGTGAAACAATTGAAAATGCGCTAAAACAGTCGCATGCAATAAGTTCAACCAAAACGGGAATAGCTAAAACTGCTTTTGAAATTGCGTTGAATCAATTGGTTCGCTAATGACAAAAAAGAAAAATCTCTTTAAAGAGTTTTTCGAGGGTGAAAAATCAGGTGGCATCATCTTAATTTTTGTCACACTCATTTCGCTGTTAATTGCTAATTCAGCTTTTCAAAATTCGTATTTGGAATTTTGGCACCAACAATTTCTTGGACTTAAGATTGAGCTTTGGGTTAACGACGCGTTAATGTCGATTTTCTTTCTCTTAATTGGTCT
>VGML01000203.1 GCA_016866415.1 Bacteroidota bacterium
TAAGCGAAGCGGGATCCATCCAAAAACAAAATGTCTTATCGTTTGACGATTTTTTGTCTGGCTCGAGAATTAGGATATTTTTATCTTTAAAAAGACCATTTCGTTCCATTTCTAGAAAAAGAAGGCTATTTCCACAGCCTAGCCCTACAAAAGCATAATCATAAATTTCGTTTTTTTCCGACTCGATTGACGACATGTATATAGAAATAGTAGATTAATAACCATATCGAATGTTAATTGTTCAAAGATTTGAATTTACAATTTTAACGAGGCGTAGCAAAAGCTCGATAGCTAAATACTTTATCTATAACTGATTATTGAATTAGAGATTGTTTTTGCTTGAACTCTAAGCTCATTAATCGCTGTACTTTCCCATAATTTTCCTTTCAGCAGCCCTCCGATGGCAAACATATTCCCCTCAACTTGATTTTGAGAATTAATAACTTGAAAGGAATCATTTACTTCAATACCCAATTGCAATTCATCTTGAATGATTAAACCATCCAATTTTAATTGCTTTAATAATTCATTTCCACTTTTTTCAATCTTGGTTTCTGGTCCGGTGCAATTGATAACTTGTGCAAATTGAGAATGCAATTCAGTTCTATTTTTCTTGTCGTAAATTGTAGCGAGCACAACATTTTCATTAATCTTCAAATCAACAACTTTTCCAGCTAAAATTTCCAATCGATTTGCTATTCGTTCTCTTTGGATATAATCATAAGATGAGAATGGAATGCGATGACGTGCAACACCCCAAAGGTGACGTAGTCTTCGCATAAAAATACGCTTCTCCTCTGTGGTTAACGTTTGCCAAATTCGCTGTGTATTTGGACGAAAAGCATCAATTAAAGGTTCTGCGGATATACCGAATTGATTCAGTTTTTTCAATTCAGATATAAACAAACTAAGAAGTTCTAGCAATGATTTATCGGCATTTAATTCTTTAATCCGACCAGTATATTGAAAATTAAAATTGCGATGAGGAAGAATATTGAATCCATTGGGTGAAACGGACACAATTCTTTGTTGAAATCCATTTTCACGCAATTCCATCACTGTGTCAACCATTGTCAATCCATTACCAAAAATTAAAATGGGTTCTAACTTATTTATTTTCGAGAAATCGATTCGCCACGGATTTTGCTGATAAAAATTGGAATTGAAAAAATCAACATTCCTAATTTGTGGATTTCCTGGAAGTTCATTTCCTGTGGCAAGAATCAAATAATCAACTGTTTCATTTGACGATTCTGAATGAATTTGATAGTTAGAACCATCTTTATCGATTTTACTAACCTTATTCGGAATCAAATTCAATTTATGCCCTTTCTTTTTGGCAATTTCTTGCGTTTCTTTCCAAATATCATTGAGATAATTTCCATAAATCGATCGAGGCAAAAACGATCCAGCTAATAAATCTTGGGCGTTTTCTGTTCCAATTCCGTTGTTAAGGCACCACTCTACAAAGTGATTCGGTTTATCGGGAAAAGCACTCATTTTTCCAGCAACAACGTTCAATAATAATTTAGACGAATTTGGATTATACGCTACCCCTCGAGCGAAATCAGCATTCGAATTATAAATGGAAATTGAAAAAAAATCCTTTTGCTGCTCGACCAAATGTCGTACCAACATAGTTCCTGAGAAACCTCCTCCGATTATTCCAATGCGTTTTTCCATAAACAAAAACTGCCGGATGAACCGGCAGTAAAGTTATTATTTAATTGCGTCCGCTCGTTTTTTAAATTGAGCAGCTTTCTCTGTATCTCCTAATCGATAATAGGTTTTAAATAGAATTTCCAATACCGTTTTATCATTTGGATTTTTCTCAACATATTTTTCTAAAACTTGGGAACCACGAAGTAAAATTTCATTTGCTTTTTTATCCAATTCAGCAACTCTGGGATCTTTATAATTCAATTCACCCGCCTGTGTTTGTAAATCTCCTGCCCAATTAACCAAATGAGCACCGAGTTGATATTGCGCTTCTGTGTAATTCGGATCAATTTCAAGAGCCTTTTTAAGCGACTCTTCCGCTCTTTCATTTTGCTTTAAATCAATGTAAGAAGTACCTAACACATAATACAATTGCTTATTCATTGGGTCAATAGCCAATGCTTTATTAAGGTATTTCTCAGCTGAAACAGCATCTCCTTTTTGAAGATTAATGTTGATTAAGGTTATGTATACATCAATATTGTTGGGCATTTGTTCCAAAACAGTATTAGCTAATTCTGAAGCTTTGCTAAATTCCTTTACACCCAACAAAGAATCACAAGCATAATTCAAGCTCAAGGTTGTATTTGTGTATGCATCCATGCATTTTTCAGATTTACATTCCTCATCAATGAATTTATTAACTGTATACGCACCCAAAAACACTTGCGTAGCCTGTTCAAAGCTCTTAGTATTGTAAGCTTGCACTCCCATGCTAAAGAACATGTCAACTCGCTGATTTATAAAATCTAACGCATCTCTTGTTTTTGACTTTTTCGGATCATTAAGAACTTTTTTAAAACTGACTTTTGAAATTTCCTCATACGTTCTCATTGCGGCCGTATCAGGTGTTTTTCCAGTCATTGCCTCCATGCCCGCTACTTCAATCAGTGCGTAATAAACCATTCCTCGATAAAGGTGCATTTTCATATCTTCAGCGGTCTCTGCATTTACAGCAGCCAAATCAATAAATCCTTTTGCTTCGTTTACCGATTTTTTAGCTGGCTCCAATCCCATCATCGGATTGTACTTATTCATAATCATCGCGGCATCCGTGACGTTCTTCTTTTGGGATAATGAACTAAAAGCGACAAATGATCCAATTGATAAAGTCAAAAATATTTTTTTCATTTTTAAAATTTTAAGCAAAGTTATTAATCTTCGTCCGGACTTTCAATATCCGTGCCAACTTCATTGTCGTCAGGAGTTAAACCTTCTGCTTCTTCGTTCAATCCATCTACCACTTCGATGTCTTCATCTTCGTCTTCACTTCTTGGAACTCGCGCGATTGCTGCGATCTCTGCGTTTCCTTTTAAGTTGATTAAACGTACTCCTTGAGCAGCACGACCCATTGTTCTGATGGTATCCACATGCATCCGAATGGTTACTCCTGATTTGGTAATAATCATTAAATCATCTTCGTCAAATACATTTTGAATCGAAAGTAATTTACCCGTTTTCTCTGTGATGTTTAGTGTTTTAACCCCTTTACCACCGCGATTTGTAATTCGGTAAACTGGTTCTTTGTCTTCAGGATCATTCAAATACGTGCGTTTTCCAAAACCTTTTTCAGAAACAACCAAAATGGTTGAGAATATGTCTTCAACGCAAATCATTCCGATTACTTCATCGTTATTCTCACCTAAAGAAACTCCACGTACTCCAGACGCATTTCTACCCATTGGTCGAACAGTATCTTCGTTGAAACGAATTGCACGACCTGAACTAGTTGCAAGAACGATTTCATTTGTTCCGTTGGTCAATTTAGCTTCTAACAATTCATCATTTTCACGAATCGTAATTGCGTTGATACCATTTGATCTAGGTCGAGAATAAGCCTCAAGTGATGTTTTCTTAATCACGCCGTGTTTTGAACACATGATAATAAAGTTGTTATTGATGTATTCCTGATCTGTTAAATCTTGAACCTTAACATACGCTTTTACTTTATCGTCTTGTGGAATGTTAATCAAGTTTTGAATTGCTCTTCCCTTTGATAATTTATTTCCTTCAGGAATTTCATAAACACGCATCCAGAAACAACGACCTTTTTCCGTAAAGATTAATAAATAGTTGTGGTTTGTGGCAACAAATAAGTGCTCCAAGAAATCTTTATCCCTTGTAGCTGAACCTTTTGAGCCCATTCCTCCCCTATTCTGAACTTTGTATTCTGCTAAGTTCGTGCGTTTGATATAACCTGCGTGAGAAATTGTAACTACTACTTCCTCATCAGCGATTAAATCTTCCATGCGCATTTCGCTTGCAGAATATTCGATTCTAGAACGACGAGCATCACCATACTTATCTTTTACTTCAAGAAGCTCATCTTTAATGATTTGCATTCTTCGTGCTTCATTCTCAAGAATATCCTTCAAATCAGCAATTAACTTCATCAAATCATCGTATTCAGCGCGCAATTTATCTTGCTCAAGTCCAGTCAATTGACGTAAACGCATGTCAAC